>DATHKF010000236.1:0-10354 GCA_035489505.1 Bacteroidia bacterium
CGCCATCATCGTTGGTCACCGGGTTTACCGAATTATTTGGATTCACTGATTCGTCTTGCAATGCGATCGTATTTCCGTTTTGCTGATCGTTGACGTTGCTTCCGAATTTCATCCAGAAATAAACTCCCAGGATAATTACCACGATGGCTGCGGCTGCAACACGCATGTTTGCCGACCACCAGATAATTCCGTCACGCTCTTTGCGCTTCAGTTCCGCTTTGTTTTCGTAAACAATATTCACATCGGGCTGCAAACGGGTCCCTGCATATAATGCAACCACTTTGCGGTGTTTCGGATTCGCATTCACAAAGGTGTTGAACGCTTTCAATTCTTCACCATTGAGCAAACCTTCTGAAGCGGCAATGACATGCTGTTCAAAATTTTCATCGTTGATCAGCAACACACCGCGCTTGAGTTTTTCCTTTGCGTCAAAAACTACTGACGTATCTGGCTGAAGTTTTGTTTTCGCCAGTAAGGAAAAATCAAAGTTGTATTCCGGGTGTGCCGCAACAAATGCATCAACCGCCTGTTCTTCGTGCGGGGCAAGCTCACCTTCCATTTTCGCAATGAGGAACTCTTCGATGTTCGATGCGTTCACCACCACTTCCGATTTTTTCAGGGATGATTTCCCTTCGAAACGGATGGATTTATCAGCGATAGAAACGGTCTTCGTATAATTTTCAAACTGCGTTTTGAAATCCGGGTTTACCGACAGGAAAATATTCAGCAATTCCTGTTCCTCCGCAGTAATTGTTCCCTCGACCGAAGCGATTGCAAAATCATCGAAGTTGCCTGCATGTACTGTTACCGTTTTCTTCAGACCGGAAAGTCCTTCCAGTTTTTCATTCGCATCGGCGCGCAAAATAGTTTTTTCGAACGACGCTAGTTCTGCGCGTTTGTCCGGGTATACAGCAAAATATTTTTCCAGGTTTGCCCGGTCTTCTTCACTGATCAATCCTTCCACCACATCCACCATCCAGATCTCCGCCTGCTCGTGTTCATCCACAGCTACCGGAATTTCCTTTTTCAGGAATGAAAAATCCGGTGTATTTGTTTCATCCGTATTCACTGAAATATCCGCGAACGACTCAAACGTTTCGCGCAGCGCCGGATTCGATTTCAAAAACGCAAACATCTCCGCAACCTCTTGCTCAGAGAGCGTTCCCTCGTAGTAATCGAGGAAAAAGGCTTCGGCGTTGTTTACGTTAATGTTCATTTTTTATTATTCGATTTTACTTTTCACTGCTTGTCTTTCCTCGGCTCCGCTCGGTCTGACAAGTCGGCTCTAAGATGTTTTGTCTAAACTACTTTTTCAATGCTTCCGATATAATTTTTCAAAAACGTTCTTGCACGGAAAATATACACTTTCACTTGTGACTCACTCAGGTTTGTGATCTGCCCGATCTCCGTGTACGAGTATCCTTCGTAATCGCGAAGTAATACCACTGAACGCTGGATATCCGGCAACTTGTTCAACGCCTCGTTCAACACCTCTTTCAGATCACTGTACTGTTTGTTGTGCGACACTGCAATCATCGGCGCTTCCTCCATCGAGCCCTGGCGCTGGTCTTTGCGCAGGTAATCGATCATGGTCCGGTATGCCGTAGTGAACATGTACGACTTCGAGTTCTTGGCTTCGGTTTCCGAAACTTTGAGCCAGAGTTTTTCATACGTGTCCTGGACAATGTCTTTCGCCTTGTCTTTGTCCTTTACATTTTTCAATATGAACCGGTACAGGCTATCGGCGTACAGGTCCACGCAGCGGTTAAATTCGTCTACGGTCATGGCAATGGTGGTGTGTTCAGGAGTAAGACGGTTTTAGATCGCTTAAGTTACAGGTATATTTGAATCCGCAATCAACACCTTGATTATCAACCATTCCAGTTTCGGGCTCCATGGGGTTAACTGCCGCTGATCAGCCCGAAAAACCAGGAATCCGGTTGCTCTGCGTGCAGGCCGATTATCCGTTTACAAACGGTTACAAACGACTATAAACGTTTATCACCCGACTGGCATCAAGTGGTGTTCGTACACTTGCGCAATCATTATTCAGGCAATATACAAGCCGCGTTACATCCAGGAACTGCTCGGCCATTCCAGCAGCAAGACCACTGAGATTTACACACATGTGAGTACGCATGCGATTGGAAAAATTCGTTCGCCGCTTGATTCTTTGCAGTAAATTGGGAGAAGAAATAAGTCGCCATAAACCTGCGTAAAGCGTTCCGAATTGGGATGCTAAGTAAGAAACAGTGGCGGCTATAAACGAGTTATAGGGCATTTTAGGATGACAACATAAAACAAAAATAATTTATGGCACAATTTTTAAATTTATTTACAGACGATGAACGTAGTTTAACGATTCAAACGTTAGCTCAAAAATTTTTAAAAGATGATATGTGGATTTCCTACGGAATGGCATTGAGTTATCATCGAAAAGATGACTTAAAATATTTTATCCTTGATGAGCAAAAATGCCAAAAATTTGAAAGTCAGTTTTTGATTTTTGGTCGAGCTACACACTCTGGAAGTTCTTATGCTTTTTATAAAATTCCAGGCTCAAAAAACTGTGATGAATGGCCTGTTTTGGTATTGGGAGATGAAGGAGGTTGTGTGATGATAGCTAAAAATATTTTTGACTTAATGCGTTTTTGGACATTAAATTCTGTTCCACCTTACATTGATACTCGTGACTACAAAGGCTTTTGTTTAGAATTTAGTCAAGATGATATTGAACAAAACGATGATTTTAAAGCGTGGATTTTAAAAGATTATGGAATTAAGCCTGTAAATAGTATTGAAGAAGCCGTTGAAGAAATAATTAATCCGGCTATTGCGATGTATCAAACTGAAATTGATGCGATTTTTGAAAACTAAAATTACAGCTATTTTGGGTTTGCAATTACACCAAGACAGAAGTAAACGAGCTTTATGACATTTGGAATAATTTTGAAAGCAAATGACGGCAAGCGGCCAAACGTTAACTACAATTTATGAAACCGACTTTTAAAGAGATTACACATAGAAGTCCAGAATGGACAGATGCTGTTAGACTTAGAGAAAAAATTCTCAGAGAACCACTTGGAAGTAGGTTCACTGACCAGGAATTAGAAGAAGAGAAATACCACTTTCAAATAGCAGGTTTTTTGGACGATGCTATTATTGCAACCGCGGTTCTTGTCCCTGAAGGTGATGAAATGAAAATGCAGCGAGTAGTTGTGACGGAAAACCTTAGAAGTTTGAATATAGGCTCTGAAATGATGAGTTTTTGCGAAAACTTTGCCTCCGACAAGAGTTTCACAGTCATGTATTGCCATGCTCGAGACTCAGCTGTCAACTTCTACACTAAAAATGGTTACACAGGAATTGGTGATTATTTTGATGAAGACGGAATTCCACATTTGAAAATGAGAAAAAAACTGTAGCTAACATGCACTTAACGCTCAAAGGGTTATAAGGCTTTGAGGGTTGATAAGGGTTAAACCCTTGGATACCCTTGTAAACCCTTGCAGGCATATATGCCTTTCAGGGTTGGTAAGGGTGGTTCAGGAATGGATAACTAGTGTCAATCGAGTTTCAAGGGATTCTCTCTTTCCAACATACTTTCGTCTTGTTGGCAGAAAATGATTCGGGCCAAACGACTGCTAACAGCGCATTGGCACCCTGCGCTTTTCACCTATATTTATTAGAAGGAAAAGCGAACGGCGCCAATCCGCAAAACGTTAGCTCCCATCCCACACCTTCGCTATATGAAACAATTAAAAAAGGTAAAGCTGTTACCCCTGACAGATTTAGATAGTTTGAACTTAAAAGTCACCAGCCATATAGACTACGACTGGACTGGACTGAGTAAAGAGGCTACGCAGGAATTATTATCAAAACTTTATAAAATTGTTGGAAATGCACCAAGTGCTATCATTGCTTCAAAAGTTGGAGACAAGAACTTTGTAAGTACTCAGGTGAAGACTTCAAAAGATAAATCAAAAGTATTTACGTTTCCTGAACCCAACCCCATTTGCATTTATTACAAATCTGCGAACGAACATTTGCAGCGCTCATACGCGATTAAGAATAAAATTTACTCTGAAGAGCAGCACTTTGACCACAACTATCACTACGAAAATTTTATCGAGTATTTCCAAGAAACTTCTGAAGGAGTAATTTTATTAAGCACGACTATTGAAGGTTTCGTTAATCAACTATTACCCGAAAATGTGGAGATTGAAATTAATAATGTGAAGAAGAAAAAGGGTGATTTAGAGTGGTTAGGCCCTACTACCAAAATAAGAGATGTAGTAGAAAAGTTAACAGGGATTGATTTCCAGAAGAGCAACCCCAAAGAATATGCTGACATTAGCTTACTTCTTGACCTTCGTAATGATTTAATTCATTTGAAGAAAACCTCAAAAGCAAACATTACCAATTATCAACTGTTATTTAAGCGTCTAGTAGAATTAGACCATGTTGCAGTTTCAGACGGCGTATTTAGATTCATCAATACAATAATCCCAAACTATCTAATAGAAGAAGACGGTAGCTAACAGCGCATTGGCACCATGCACTTTTCACGTATATTTATTAGAAGGAAAAGCGCACGTTGCCAATCCGCAAACGTTATGTGTCAGCACTAGGCTAAAATGAAAAAATGACAATTAAATACTAAATATTGTGTGGAAATCTGATTTTATAAATTTAGATGAAGTGTATACTTTTTTGATAAAAAAAATTGAATATAATTCAGAAACCGGATTTTCTTTTTGCTCCATTTCACCTGGTAATAATTTTATTGAAGCATTTAAATTCATAGGAGAACCTGAAATTTACAATACTGAAAGTGACCAACAACAAACCGCTCAATACAATGCTTTTATTGGCCACCCTGAGTATGGACAAAGAGATCATCATCGATTGAATTTATTGTTATGGGCTTTTAATAAAGAACCAATATCCATTATAAAACTACATTTTAACTATTACTCGTCCGGCTTAGATGCTGAACTGTTCAATACTTCTGTAAACAATTTTTTTAACAGCATTATTGAAAAACTAGGGGCTCCGAATTTAAAAAACCTAACAAAAGGCAAACAAGAACTTTCATATAAAGTTGGAAGTAGCAAATTGCACCTGTGGAATAATCCTGAAGGGGTAAGAATAGAGATAAAATAAAACTACACGGACGCTGTTCCAGTCGACCCAAGAGTGCTAACCTCGCGAGACCTCTTAAGCCCCGCAGGGCCAGGACCCGTGACTACTCATCCCGCTCAATCACTCCCAATTCCAGCCGTTTCAACGCCGTCAGTTTCGTCAATTGCGCATTCAACACTTCCCCATTCCCCGCAATCACCACCTTGTACGAATCCGGCGTGAAATACTTTTTAATCACTTTATTGATCGCCGCGAGATCAAGCTTGTCGAACTCGGCGAGTACACCTTTGCGCTTGCTGTAATCTTTATACACGAGCGGATTGATCAGCATCGCGAATGAACCAGGATCTTCGATGCTCATCAACCCTGCACGCATGCGCGCTTTGATCTTGTCGAGATCTTTTTGCTGAGGGCCTTTCGCATAAAAATCGTTCAGCACAACATCAAATGCTTCGAGTGTTGAATACATCACTTCATTGCGCACCTGTGTTGATGCACGGAATACCCCGGTGTTGTCGCCTTCGCTGAACGCGCTGTAAATGCCGTACGTGTAGCCGCGTTTCTCACGGATCTCATTCATCAGGTAATCGGAGAAAATGTTGTTGGCCACACGGAACGCAAGCATGTCTTTGCTTCCGGCTTCGGGCGCGCGTTTTGTCCAGGTGATCGCGGCCTGTTCTGCATTTGCTTTCGCGACGAAAAAGTATTCCTTGTCTTTGATCGCGGGAATGTCGTAAGCCGAACTGTTCATTTCTCCGTACGGTGCCGACCATCCGCCAAAACATTTTTCAAGAAGCTCTTTCATTTTTACGCGGTCGCATTTTCCGGTGATAACAACTTTGCAATTGCCCGGTGTAAAATTGAACGAATAAAATTCACGTATCTGCGCAGTCGTGATTTTGTTGAACTGTGCCTCGTAAAAATGTCTTCCCAACGGATGCTGTAAACCGAAGGTCACGTAGTCGCCATAAATTCCCGCGAGTTGGGAGGCGTCTATTTTATCTGTTTTGTTCGTTGCGAGATAAAATTCTTTTTGTTCATCCACATCCTGCTGGCGAAATAACGGTTTCATGATTGCAGATGACAACAGGCCCATACCCATCTCCGAATCTTTATTCAGAAAATCGGCGGAGACAATCGTGAAATTGGAATTGGACGATACCGAAATGTCTCCCGCGATCCGGAAAAGACACCGGTCCTGTTCCACGCGCGAATATTTTTCATTGCCCATCAGCAAAACATCGGTGGTGAGCATACACATGCCTTGCTGACCCGGCGTTTCGTTTTTCGTTCCCACATTGAAAAACATATTCACGGAGGTGACAGGAAGCTGGCCGAAATCCGCGAACAGAATTTCCATGCCGTTCTTCAGCTTGTACTTTTCAATTTCCGGAAAAGGATCTTTCTCTTCCAGGAATGCTGAAACGCAGAACAACGACAGGAACACTACCGCGATCTTTTTCATTATTCAGCCGGTTTAATATTGATCACGTCCACCTGTTCGGCACGCATGTAATCTCCAGCTACGCGTTTGATGTCCTCTTGCGTTACCGCTTTATATGAATCAATCATCGTGTCCGCTTTTTTATAATCGCGGAAATAATATTCCGCCATGCCGAGTTCGTGAGCAATATTCTCCGCGTAATATGCACCCATGATCTGCGAAGCTTCAAGATTGGAAATGAAATCGTTCATTTTTTCCTGCGGAAGTCCGTTCGCGATGACGTCATCAATTTCTTCACGTATGGCTTTTTTCACTCGAAGGTTTCCTGGTGAAGGCGGCATGAATACATCGACCTGCGTACGAGATGGGAATAAACTCCATGCTTCTCCAACGCTCACAACACCAAACGCACTGTGCTCTTCTTTCACCAGTCGCTCGTTGAGAATTGAATTGTCGTCGGAGAAGAGAACACTCATGATCATGTCGAACGCAAAGAAATCTTTGTCGCTGGCCGGAGGTTGTGGAAATGAAAAACAATAGATCTGCAACGGAAAATCCATGTTCATTTCCAAACCCTTCACGTGCGTATTCAGCATAGGATGATACCCTGAGCCAACCGCGATTTGTTCCGGCACTACGTAGATTGCGCCGAAGGTTTTTGCTGCGGTTTTGAATACGTCGCTGTGCTTTACGTCGCCAACGATTATCACAAAGGCCTTGCCGGGCGAATAATGTTCGTTGTAGAATTTCATGCACTGTTCAGAAGTGAACGAAGTCACTTCATCGAGATTACCGATCACGTCAACCGCGTACGGATGTCCCTGCGGGTACAGCATCGCATAACGGTCGAGCTGCATCTTCCGGTACCAGTTGCTGATTCCATTCCGGTATTCCTGCCCAACCACTTCGCGTTCGGTGTCGAGAATTTCCTGCGTAACATCCAGGTTCTGCATGCGATCGGCCTCGAGCATCATCGCCATGTCCAGCGCTGCGACCGGAAGAAATTCATGGTACACTGTTCTGTCGAATGTGGTGTACGCATTCCATTCCGCACCCACGCTGTCCATGCGGTGCGTGAATGTTTCACCCGAATAATTTTTCGTTCCGCGAAACATCATGTGCTCGAAAAGGTGGGCCATGCCGCGCGTTCCGTCTTTTTCATCTTTGCTGCCAACACGGTACCAGACTTCGAGTTCCGCAAATCCTTCACCGGCAACAGTAGCCGGTTTTTCGCAGACGATGACTTTCAATCCGTTCGCAAGCAATGTATCGAAGACCGGGTACACAAACGCACTGGCCTGTTCAGCAATGAAAATACACGAAAGAAAAATCAGCAGTCTTTTCATGATCGTTTTTAATCGAGGCGCAATCCAACCCGAATGCCGGCCGAAGCTTTGCGTCCCTGCAAATAGCCCAGCGCAAAATCAACACGAATCACGCCAAGTTTATCGACACCGAAATATACTTCATAATACGATGATACATCTTCGGTACGGAACCAATTGAACCCGATCACTTCGGTCAACTGCAGTTTCCGGATCAGCGGGATCTTATTCATGATCATTCCACCCAGGCGTTGCTCCACGTGTGCCTGCATGAACCAATTGTTCGTGCTGTATGTGTAATACGGAAGCAACTGAAAACTTTGCGGTTCAAACGTAGACACGATGGTTTGTCCTCCGAAAAAATGATAATAGTCCATGAACGGCAAATCGTTTTTCGAGAGAAACATGCCTGCGCCTACGTAGTACGAAAATTTCCCCAGCAGTTTCAGGTTGATCACGTCACGCACACTCATCTTCACAAAATTATAATCCGTGCTGCTTCCGAAAACGCCTTTGATCCCTTTGCGAAACTGGATTCCGATGATCGGGTACTTCGATCCGAGAATAATTTTCGTGTACGGACGCGTATAATATTTCTGTTTGAACCGGATCGAAAACTGGAGGTTCATGTCCAGCGAACGGTGTGTGCGGAACGAAGGAATAGAATCGTCTTCCGGATCCTGGGGATCGTTGCTCGTGAAGTCCCTGTTCTCCCAGTCAAAAAAGGTAAACGTGCTCGTGTTCATCAATGGTTTTCGTTTGGCAAAATCCATTTGAAAACTTACGTTCAACCCATTGATTATTTCTGAAAACCAGAATACCTGTGCGAATGTTTTCGAATAAATTTTCAGGAGATTCCGATCGTACAGCAACGTGTTCACCGTATTTGGCAGAATGGGAACAGGATCGCGTGGACTGAACTGGTTCGTGCTTCTTCCGGAAGCAAAACTGATCCGTCCTTGTTTCATGGGACTGTAGCGCCAGATCAATTCTCCTTCGCCGTAAAAACGTTTATCGCCAAACCCGTAAGAGAATGCAGGTTCAAGCGAAATCCATTTCCGGTTCTCCCAGCTTTTCGTGATGTCGAAATCAATTCCCACACGAAGACCTTGCACGGAATTGTAACTGACGACATTGACCAGCGGCGTTGTTCCCGCAGTGAAACGTTTGTACGAAGAAGAATACCGGTAACCATCGAGGACGAGCCCGAGAAATGTCGGACGGTTCGCGAGGCGATCCATCGAATCCATGTACGCCTCCGAATTGCGCACACGCATGATGCTGTCGCGCCGGTGATAATCAAGTTCTTCTTCGGGCGTTAACGGCACAGGACGAACATCGACCCAGTACGTGGAATCTTTCAGGTTCGCATCGTCGTGTACTTTCATTTCCTCACCGGTGAAATACCGTTTCGGAAATTCAGGATTCACCACGTAATTCTGGTTGACACCCATGTACATGCCGTTGCCCTGGATGCCCATGAAACCGAATTTGAAAACGAAACGGTTCGAGAAAACCATCCAGACATTCGGTTCAACCGGAACAAACACCTGGTTCACGAGTAGTGTATCCACGAAATCGATCTGCGCATCTTTCGTGAGATACAATTCTGTGCTGTGGATCCGCCACGAATTCTGCATGATGTAGATGTACCCGTGAAAACAGGGATCGGTATTTCGTTTGGGAATGACTTCGATCTTGTTCACGAGCGAATCATTTTCCATAAATGTTCCCACGAGGCGATATTTGTAATAAAACATCGCGTTAAATGCAATGGGCGATACAAAACCGCGTTCGCTGAGATCAGGAATCTCGATCACGTTTTTGTAAAAATTGAACAGCATGTCCGATGCGCGGTTGTAACTGAACGCCTGGTTGTCGCCACTCACTTTCGACGAAATCATTTCTTCGTGAATGTTATCGGGCTGCTCGAAGCTGAATGTGGAAACCGATTCGGAGAGATAAATAATTCCTGTGAGCGAATCGATCTCACTTTCCGGATCGACTTCCACGCCCAGAATTTTTTCCGGGTGCTGCGTTACTTTCTGAATTCCTTTGATGTACACGTCGCAGCTGAAACTCTGCACCTGCTCGAGATAAAATTTCCGTTTGGCCTGTGCTTTACGAATGATTCCGTAAGCGGGATCTTCATCGTCGTCGGTAACTACAACTTCATGCAGCTGAAATTCGGAAGGCGTCATCACGATATCCAACGGAAGATCTCCACCGGTAAAATCAACAGTTACCGTTTGCTGCTTGTAGCCGAGCAATTGAAAAATGATCGTGTATTCTGTACCGGGCAGGCTGAGTGAATACGCGCCGTCTTCGTTTGTGGTTGTTCCCTGTGATGTTCCTTTGACGTAAACAGCAACATACGCGAGCGGTTCACCGGTGGTTGACGTAACAGATCCGGAAACCGTGGAGGCGAAAACGCAGCAAG
>DATHKF010000237.1:0-5074 GCA_035489505.1 Bacteroidia bacterium
TCTGGCACCTATGTTTACTTATGTTGCTATGTGGTTTATCTCCATTAACCACATAAGTTACATAGGTAACATAGCAATTGAGTTTGCATAGTTCACCATAGAATCGCCGTGCGATTGCGTGACCTGAATGATTCGCTTTAGCGAATCTGGTCAGCTATGTGTACTATTTCTTTCTGGCACCTATGTTTACTTATGTTGCTATGTGGTTTATCTCCATTAACCACATAAGTTACATAGGTAACATAGCAATTGAGTTTGCATAGTTCACCATAGAATCGCTGTGCGATTGTGTTACTCAATAGTAAACGATCTCCCGCGTCTCAGTCCCCGTCAATTTTCCGCTTCCGTTGTAGTGCTCTCTGCTGATCCAGTTTCCATGAGCATCGTAAATGTATTTGTACTGCAACTCGAGCCGGAGGCGGGGTTCATTGGTCGGTTCGGGAGAGGCAACGGACTTTGTTTCGAAATAATACGTCGCGAACGGCTGATGCGGCGTTTGTGGAAGCTTGTGCACTTCAACCAGTAATCCTTTTTCATTGTAGACCATCGAATCTTCCGTGGCCGTATAAAAAGTACCCTGCTGATCGATATAGTAACCGGATGACTTGATCACCACGAGTTGTCCGGCAGCATTGTATTTCCGCGCACCGCTCTGTTGCATGTACGAACGACCGTCGATACTATACCCCTTACCGCGGGGAGCAAAACTCAGTGACTCCTCACCTCCGAAACGAAAAATATGTTCAAGTACTACCTCACCATCGCGGTTGAAATGAAAGTGCACAGAATCGCAGAGTGCATTGCCTTCAATATCCATGTCATAGTGCGGACTCGATTTTACACTGATCAGCGTGTCCCGCCGCACATACACATAGGTCAGTTTTTTCATGCTCAAGTAGCTGCGGGAGCCATTCGTCAAAATCTGCGATGAGACCAGGTAACCTGCCGTGTCGTACACGAGCATATATTCGTCGGGAACCGGCACTCCGTGGCTGAATTCTCTCTTACGAAAAGTATCCAGGTTCATTTGTGCGTTGTAATACAGGTACCAGGCTGCGGTATACCGGTAGGCTTTCGCATCCTTAATTCCTACTGTGTCGCCCTGCACGTAAACCGTAAGCAATCCGTTCTCCGAAAAGTGATACTGCTCCGTGTTCGCCGAATAAAATTCATCGGCAGCCGGTGTATAAGTCAACGTCATTTTTTTCACCGGACCGGAAAGTCCATACTCTTTGGGCTTCGTTGGAATTTTCTCGCGACGAAATTCGCGGTACATGGATTCCTGTTCGTAGGTCGGAATGTGAGACCAGGTTTGCGCAGAGAGCGCGGTGCCCAGCAGGAGGGTCGTTAATGTCAGCAAGTGTACCGTCATACCTGCGGTACACGCGTGCCATGAAAAAGTTCAGTGAAGTTTAGATCCTGTATCGAACCATTGGACAGGCGGCCATTTTCCTTACCACAGGGCAACACCCACATCATTTTTGTTTTGCTCTGCAACGCGTGCAGTCTCCAGCGCATTTTTAACCCGGAACTCAATCGACTCCACAGTCATACCGGTAGTAGTAGCCACCTGGTCGATATGGTCGAGAATCGTTTGCAGTTCACCCCGCAACGCAGCGATTTGCTCGTCGTACGCAAATACATTCGTTTCGCGCAGCGAATAAACCAACGGGCAACCGATCGTCCGGATCACGTCATGGCCCCAGACTTCCTGTCGCCACGTTTCAAAACCGAAGAGCGTGTTGTGCGGTTCAGTAATTTGTTCTTCCAAAGGACGGGTGTTAAAATTCTGATCCTTGGCAATCAGTGTGACCATTAAGCTCATGTGTTGCGATTTTCTCGTGGATACCTGCTGATCAACGAATGAAGCCTGTCGTGCCCCGGCAATTTCTCCACCCACTTTCGTGCACTCATACCGTGTTTGTTCTCCATATCCAGGTCACCACCTCGTTGCAGCAGTTGTTCTACGATCTCAAGCCGCAATTGGTTCACTTCCTTTTGATCCGGTCGCCTGTCGAAGGGCGGTTATTCTTCCACTTCAATACCATATTTCCCCAACAACCCGGCAATCCCTTCCACCGAAAACCTCGCCTTCTTCACCTTGTTCTTCTCCGGGTCCAGCGAATAATTAAACGCCGTCCGGAAATCTGCTTTCTCAAGAATCGTATTCTCAAAAATCGCACCGGCGAGATCGCAGTTGTCGAACACCGCACCGCCCAGGTCGCATTCCGTAAAATCCACTTCGTGCAGACTACAGCCTTTGAAAACCGTTTTCTTGACTTTCAGTTTGTAAAATGAAGACAGGTTCAAAACACAGTTTTCAAACGACGCGCTGAAGAGAAATTCGTTACAATGCTCGAAATGCATGCCCAGCATTTTGCAATCGATGAACTTTACATCGCGGATAGCAGTGCGTGTAAGTTTCGCCATGCTGAGGTTGCAACCAGTGAACGTGCATTCGGAGAAAGAGAATCCGGAAAGATCATAGCCGGAGAAATTGCAGGAAGTAAAGGTACAGGATTCGTATTCGCCTGCTTCAAGCGGATTTTTCGTAAAATCGATTGAAGAAAAGGATTTGTCGGTGACGAAATGTGATGCCATACAGTTAAGCTTCTTCGCGAACATAATGCAACTGAACAAGGCCTTTCTCAAAGCCCTTCGCCGATTTCAAAACCACGTTTTGTTCCGGACGGCCATCTTTGAAAAGCCGTATTCCATCGCCAACCAAAACCGGAATAATTGAAATAACAAACTCGTCGATGAGATTTTGTTTCAGAAGTTCGTGCACGACTTCAGCGCCACCGTCGATAAAAATATTTTTGCCCGGTTCGCCTTTCAATTTCGCCAAAAGATCTTTTAAATCACCGGTGTAAAAATGTGTTTTACCAATACTCGGGCGCGGCGTGCGCGTAACCACGTACGTGTCCTTATCGGCATGCACGAACTCCGGCACGTGCTTCATGATCCATTCGTATGTTTTTCTTCCGAGGATAACGGTGTCGACTGAACTGATGAAATCAGCGTAGCCGTAGTCTTCACCTTTCTTCTCCACGATGGATAGAAAACTGAGGTCGTCGTTGGGTTTTGCGATGTAGCCGTCGAGGCTGCAGGCGATGTAGAGGATTGTGCGGCGGGTGGGCATATTCAGAATTTTGTTCAACAAGGCTAATCTAATAAATTCCAAATTCGTCCTACTTCTATCCAAATATTTTTTCCCATATATTTTTCTTCTTCGCAATTTTTATCTTGGATATCTCCTCATAAAACATTCTTGCATTCTTACTTCTATCCTTCAATTCCTGTAACCATTCGCTCAACCCAGGAGATTTTCCTTGATCATTTTGTGTCACATGCTTATCAATTTCTCTTAACTCGGAGGATATTAAGTCATGTTCGTCCTTTAGTTTCGCTTTATAAGGTCCGAATAAATCATCTGACTCTTGCTGCTATTGCTTTTTTCTTCATTGATGATGTCTTTGGCAAATGCGCTCCAATCTTCCAAATAATCGTGCTTTATCAGAATATAACTGGAATATGCGATGCAGATTTTTTTGTAATTCGGGTTTTCTATGAAGGTTAAAACGAAATTGGAAGTTTTGTTCGTTAAAAACATTTTGAAGTATTTTGCCTCCGCTTCAATATAATCTTTAATCGATATGATATTTGACTTCTTATTGGCATCAACTTCAATTATAAAATAGAAATTATCAATCGTTTGACTTAAAGCCAGCCAACTCTTTCTAATTGATATATTATTCTTCAAAAAGACCTCATTCAGTATTTTATAAATATTGTATTTAGCATCAATATCGATAATTTCCTTCTTTTGAATCAGTGTGAGCTCCTTTCGATCCAATGATAAGAGTTGGAGATATCTTTGTAATTCATCATGCTTTTGACCTTCCTTTAATTTGAGATTAAGAATAACATCTATAATTTCAACCAAAGAAGCCCACTTGTGTGTTGCAATCGTACGCAATTGAATTTCTAATAGCTTATTTGAATCAATCGGACTTTCAACATACAGGTGATAGCCGCGATAACCGTCTTGCTTCGCGACTTTAGTATAATCATTAAAGTTTTTTACTTTATACTTATGATTAATTGCTTCGACCAAATTGTTCAAAGCATTATCCGAATATAAAATAATTCGACAACCAGCAATGTCACCCATATTCCCTAGTGACATCGTTGGCTCTCTTCTTATTTTGGATAAAATTGATTCGATTCGCTTAATACGAAAAGATACGATGCTGTCCTTTCTCTCGTTTCTGCTCAAATTGGAGATTTCATGAAAAACTGCTGACAAATCTTCCTTAAATGATGTTCGATAAGTCTGCAATTTGACAATATCATCATCTTCAAGATCTTCATTCGCACGAAGTTTCTTTCGAATGGTTGAACCGAGCTTATTGATTTGAGATTTACTGATCACCGAACTGTGTATTTGCTGTGGCGTCCTAAGGTATCTATTGCGCACGACTTATCCGTTTACAAACGGATAAATCACCACTCCACCCCACTCACCACATACCCTTCCTTCGTCTTCACCAACCGATACAGCATCCTCGAATTCCCAGCATAATAATCAATCTCATCCGCAAGGTTCTGTCCATGCACCGGATTGGGTGAAAGAAATGGAATGCTATTTTGGTGAAGTACGCGTTGGATTTGTTTGTGATCCGCCCGCCGGCAGCAAGGATTTTTTTATGCTCCCTTTCACTTCGTTCAAGGGAGATGCGAATCCTCTCCGAAGGAGTCCTTTGGACCGGATTCGTGATGCTCATTCACAGAACATATGCTCTCAGTGAACCTCAGTGAAACTCCTCAGTAAACTCTGTGGTTAAAAGTTTCGCCTACTCGTGCTTCGACTCCCCACCCATAAACGCATAGTTCACCAGGTTCGCTCCCATGCGTAGCGCTTTCAATCGCGCATCCGGTGAATCCTTGTGCACCTCCGGACTTTCCCAGCCATCGCCGAGATCGCATTCGTAATCATAGAAGCACACGACACGTCCTTCCCAGATGAGACCGAAACCTTGAGGCGGTTTGTTGTCGTGTTCATGAACTTTCG
>DATHKF010000238.1:0-14463 GCA_035489505.1 Bacteroidia bacterium
AGCGTAATCTGCGGCTGACTTTAAACTCATGTTGTACCAAAGCCTCTTGTGCTAAAAGATCTAAAATTCCGGGTTGATGTCGTTTTTCCCATTTCTATATCTATGTTTAAGCTATGGAGAACATCAAACGCTACAAGATTACCGATATCACAGAGATCCGCTACCGCACGAAAGAGTACCGTGATTCGGAAGGAAAACTCCAGCGAACAAAACAGGAATACCTCGCATACCGGGAAGTCCAGGTGATCCAGGGATGGGCCCGGTTTGCACATTACCTCATTGATACTGTGTTCCTGTCCATAATCCGGTATGGGATCAACTTCGGAATCGGCTTTGCGATTGGTTCCGGTGTGATGCGCGGCGGCAATGATCTTTCCCTGCAACTCGGTTTGTCTTTGTTCGGCATATTCATCAACCTGATTTACTACACCATTTTCGAGGCGATGTATGCGTCAACTCCTGGAAAGCTGTTGCTTGGACGTGTAGTAATAGATGAATACGGTCAGCGCCCCGAAACCGGAACCGTTATGCTTCGTTCATTGAGCCGGATGGTTCCTTTCGAAGCTTTCTCATGTTTGTCTGAACGCGGGTGGCACGACCGGTGGACAAAAACATTTGTCGTAAGCAAAGAAGAAGCTGCACGGCTTGCTGAATTACTCGTTGTGCTGGAACGTGATACTGCCCAAAGAGAAGCAGATGATTTCCGGAAAACGCAGAGTGTGGATCACAATCTGCAGTCTTAAAATACAAGGAAATCCTTGTGGTCGTGCGCCTTCGGCGTGTTGCCACAGATGCGCAGATTTCGTAGATTATTTAAATTGATTTTTTCTGATTTCGTTCAACACCCGATCTCCTCAAAAAGGGTACACCATGAAAAAGAGAAGAGGCTGCGATCGCAGCCTCTTCTATCTTGGATTATTTGTTCGATACAATTTTAAGGTCTCAAACCTTTGGGAACAGGAGATTGAGCCAAAATACCCTTAGCAAGTTTCACCTTTTTTTCAAAGAGTACTTTACCACTAAACTTATCCAAAGCAACATCAATAACGATGCTTCGTCCATTTTTAGGTGTTATTTTATTACTCTTCATCATTTGTAGAATCTATTAATTCAACATCAAATTTAGCAATTTCCCGCCTTATTACCAAAAAGGCATCATAGTCAATATTAACTTCAAATTCGTGCCATTTCTTAATCCTTTCTACCATAAATAACAAAGATTTTCTCTACTTCCGCCTTATTTAGAGTTAACATTTTCCTGTAAAGTCGGGTCCTTGCTGCATTACTGCCTGTAGCAAAGACAGGGGCATGGGGATATTTCTCAGTAAAAGCCAGTACAGTGTTTCCAACTGTAGCTAAAATCTTGTCACTATCACCATTACCTGTCCTAAAGGTATCATCAATAGTTCCATCCTCTTTGAGCAAACCAAAAGCCAGGTTAATGGCCAGTTCCTCCTCCAGGTATGAATACTGAACAATCTTGGGAAATTCTCCCTTGGGGCCAGAACTTGTAAAGTGATATTCGGTTAAGCTTGATGACGCTGTCGCTGTGTATTGATCGAAATTCATAAAGAAATCAGTCCATAAAGTAAATTCGATGATCTTAATTTTACCACTAAACAGCGCAGATAAAACTTGTGTGACACCTGTGATCAATATTGCGTCTGCAAGAATAGTTTATAAGTCCGGTCTCCGTTCCTTTGTCCGCTTTACCGACTGCTCATGCCGCCACTCGTTGATTTTCTCCTCGTGCCCGCTCAATAAAATATCCGGCACTTTCCATCCGTTGAATTCCGCAGGACGCGTATACACCGGTGGCGCCAGCAGGTTATCCTGGAAGGAATCACTCAATGCCGATGTTTCATCACTCAAAACTCCGGGCAGCAAACGGATGATCGAGTCGGCCACAACAGCCGCAGCAAGTTCTCCTCCGGAAAGCACATAATTGCCGATCGAAATTTCTTTCGTGATGTAATGTTCACGGATCCGTTCATCAATGCCTTTGTAATGCCCGCAGAGAATGAGAATATTTTTCAACGTGGATAACTTATTCGCCATGGGCTGATCGAGCAATTCTCCATCGGGCGACATATAAATAATCTCGTCGTAATTGCATTTGCTTTTCAGGTCGTTGATGCAGGCCACAATCGGTTCGATCTTCATCACCATTCCGGCACCACCACCAAAAGCGTAATCATCTACCGTTTTGTGCTTGTCCGTTGCATAATCGCGCAGCTGGACGAGGTTGACTTCCACCAACCCCTTAGCCTGGGCGCGTTTCAAAATAGAATGTTCAAACGGGCTCACCAGCAATTCCGGCAAAACGGTGATGATATCGATTCTCATAGCCGCAAAGATAGAGAGCAGACGGGAGAATTTAGACGGTAGGCGGTAGGCGGCACAGGACAGCATATACTCCACGCCTCCTACCGTCTATCGCCTCTCATCTCCCGACGAAATAACTACTTTTGCGCCCTTGTATGGGAACCCTATTTTTCTATCTTTGATAAATCGATTATGAGCGAAATCCGTCACAATTGGACTATTGAGCAGTTGAGCAGTATTTACAACCTTCCTCTTTTGGAATTGGTGTACAAGGCAGCCACGATTCACAGACAAAACTTTGATTCCCAAGAGGTTCAGGTTAGTTCTTTACTTTCTATTAAAACAGGTGGTTGCTCGGAAGACTGCGGATATTGTCCGCAGGCGGCGCGCTACCATACCGATATTAAAGTGCACAAGCTGCTTTCTGTCAAGCAGGTTTCAGAAGCTGCTGCCCAGGCAAAAACGGGTGGGGCTTCACGCATGTGTCTTGGCGCTGCATGGCGCGAAGTCCGCGACAATTCCGATTTCGATCGGGTACTGGAAATGGTGAAAGCCATTAACAGTCACGATATGGAAGTCTGTTGCACGCTCGGCATGCTCACTGAAGAACAGGCACAGAAACTGGCCAGCGCCGGTGTTTATGCATACAACCATAACCTGGATTCGTCCGAAGAATTTTACGGTGAAGTGATCACAACACGAACATACAAGGACCGCCTCGACACATTGCAGAATGTGCGCAAAGCCGGAATGACCATTTGTTCGGGTGGAATCATTGGCATGGGCGAATCGGTGGAAGACCGGTTGGGCATGATCAAAACACTGAGCGGATTAAGTCCGCATCCGGAGTCTGTTCCGATCAATTCACTCGTAGCCGTGGAAGGAACTCCGTTGGAAAATCAACCGCCTGTTCCCGTTTGGGACGTGGTGCGTATGGTTGCCCTTGCACGTATCGTGATGCCGAAAACAGTGGTGCGTCTTTCTGCCGGACGACTTGAAATGTCGCAGGAAGCACAGGCATTTTGTTTCATGGCTGGTGCCAATTCCATTTTCGCCGGCGATAAACTGCTGACCACACCAAATCCTGCGTTTAACGAAGACATGTCGATGCTTGCCACGCTTGGACTTCGCACACGCGAACCATTTAAGTATTCGAAAAAAGAACCATTGCATACCACGCTTCCTGAATTCTCGCAATCTTGAAAAACGCACTACGGATACTCGTCATTTTTCTTTTCGTTTTCAGCGGGACCGTTTCTGCACAGAAATGGTATTCCGTTCCGAAGAAGAATAATGAAAAGTACTTCGTATACGTGGCGTACGGAATGGGATCAGCGCATTGGTATTCTGAGCTGAAGCAAACCTCGATTTACGATACGCAGGGCGGCCCGATTCAAACCGGGGATATTAAATTCCGCGCGAAAAATTCATCTACGTTTTATGATCTCGGCGTTTTGTTTCCAACGGGCAATTTCCGTTTCGGACTTGGAATGAACTTCGAAAGATTTTTCCTTACCAAAATCGAATTGCAGAACAGCGTTCAGCAAAGTGCAGGCGGAATCATTTTCGATGAAAGCTTTCGCTTCGATAAACTCTATATGCAGTTTGAGGTTCCGTTCTGGCCCGAGGCACGTTCCAAATATTCACTCAGCGCGAACATGAATATCGGTTTCTTCAGCTTCAACAACGTGGACCGGATCAACCTGTTCGGATCAGATGCCCTTGCCAGCAGCACGTTCATGAACATCAGCCCGATTGCAGACATCACGGTGTTCCCGGGCGTTTCTATTTTCCTGCGCCCCGCGTGCGAATTCAAGTACTTCAAAAACCAGGCGGTTGATTCGTACGGTTCGGTAAATCACAAAATAGTAACGTACTCGCTCATGATCGGGTTGCGTTACGATCCGTCCGTTACCGACGAACTCAAGTAATATGTCTGCTTCGGGTCCCGAAAACATTCTTTCCCAACGACTCAAAAAACGATTTGCCGAAAACGCACTTCGCACACTTCGTCCCGCAGATTTTTCCAAAGCAGATTTCAGTTCCAACGATTATCTCGGCTTCGCACGTTCCAATGCACTTCTTGACCGTTGCGGCGAAGAGTGGGTGCGCATCAATCACGCAGTCGATCAGCGTTTTTTAGGCTCCGGCGGTTCCCGGTTACTTTCGGGTGATTCTGTGTATGCACACGATGTGGAAAAATACATTGCCGGATTTTTCCGGAGCGAAACCGCACTGATTTTTAATTCAGGGTACACCGCAAATCTTTCGCTCTTCAGTGCATTGCCTTCGCGGACAGGCACAGTGATCTTCGATGATTTCATTCACGCTTCTGTACGCGATGGAATACGCGTGTCGGGCTGCCGCGCCTGGTCGTTTCGCCACAACGATCTCAATCATCTCGAAGAGTTGCTGCAAAAAGCCGGAGAGGAGATCTGGGTCGTTGCAGAATCTGTGTACTCCATGGACGGCGACAGTCCCGATCCCGAACGTTTGGTTGCGCTTTGCGAAAAACACAACGCCGCGCTGATCATTGACGAAGCACACAGCGCCGGTTTGATGGGTGAAGGCGGAAGAGGTTTCTGCGTACAGCACGGAATTGAAAACCGTGTTTTCGCGCGGCTGTATACATTCGGAAAAGCATTTGGCGTTCACGGTGCTGCTGTGTGCGGAAATCATACGCTTATCAATTACCTCGTGAATTTCGCGCGACCATTTATTTACTCTACTGCTTTGCCCGCGCATGATCTGGCCGCGATCAAAACCAGTCTCGACTTTTCAGAAGAATCCGGTTTTCTTCGCTCCGAATTGCGATCGCTCACAAGCCACTTCAAAGAAACCGCTTCATCGTCTTTCCTGAAATCGCAGCTGGTTGATTCCGATTCCCCGATACAGGGAATTATTATTCCGGGAAATCTGGAAGTACGTCGCGTGGCTGAAGTGTGCCAGGCCAGGGGCATGGACGTGCGGCCTGTGCTTTCTCCAACGGTTAAAAGCGGATCGGAACGGTTGCGGATCATTCTTCACGCGTACAACACACGCGAAGAAATTGACAAGCTCATCCAGGCAATATCGTGGGCGGTTGTCAATAAATAGTAAGGACATTCCGTTGCGAAAAAATATTTAACCATGCGCAAAAATCTCCCGATCGCTTAGCGATTCAAAATAGGAACGTGGACCGCACGCGCGCTTGCGGCGCGGATCAAACGGATCAACACGGATTTTTGTTTGAGTCTAAAATGACTGCTTGAGTAACCCAGATCGCGCAGCGATCAAATCCGCGCAAATCTTTTTCAATCCGCGCCAAGAGCGTAGCGAAGGGCCCGCGTTCCTATTCAGTGACGCTTGAGAAACACAATCGCGTAGCGATTCAAATCCGCGCAAATCCTTTTCAATCCGCGCCAGGAGCGAAGCGAAGGGTCCGCGTTCCTATTAAGCAACAACAATTATCCGCATCAGGCACTCAGGCATAATCGATTGTCAATAAATCATGAATTATTTTTCATAAATCCTTACTTTTCTCCTATAAATACGCCATTTTTGAAGACCAGAACCTGAAGCTGCCCCCCCTGTATGAAGAGAATTTTTGTAACCGGCATTGGAACGGACGTTGGAAAGACAGTTGCTTCGGCCATTATTTGTGAAGCATTGCACGCCGATTACTGGAAACCGGTGCAGACGGGCAGTTACTTCTCTACAGATTCTGATAAACTCAAAAAATACATCACCAATACACGCACACAGATTCACCCCGAATCATTTGTGCTTCGCCAGTACATGTCGCCACATGCTGCGGCCGAACTCGAAGGCAAACACATTGAGCTTTCTTCGATCAACGTTCCCGCCACAGAAAATACACTCGTGATTGAAGGCGCCGGTGGAATTATGGTTCCGCTGAATGACCGGGAGTTTATTGTTGATCTCATCGTCAAATGCGAAGCGACTGTCGTGCTCGTGATCCAGAATTATCTCGGAAGTATCAATCACTCCATTCTTTCCATTGATTCGCTGAAGTTCCGCAACATCCAGGTGATGGGAATTATTTTCAACGGACCACCACACAAACTTTCGGAAGACATCATTCTCGCATACAGCGGACTGAAATGTCTCGGTCGCATCCAGAAAGAAACGGTCATCAACCGCGACGTCATTACGAAATACGCAGCCCAGTTTGCAGATGAACTGAAGTAGCGGGACTGCCTACTTGCCTACTATTTTACTCCCTACTTTCTTACCTTCGCACGGTGACCAACCACTCACTCCCTTCCCGCGATTACGCCCACGTCTGGCACCCGTTTACTCCGCAACTCGGTTCTCTTCCCAATATTCCGATTGTGCGTGGCGCAGGAGCTTTGCTTTTCGATGCAGAAGGCAACAGTTACATCGACGCCATTTCTTCCTGGTGGGTAAACCTCCACGGACATTGCAATCCATACATCACCGAACGGATCAAGGCACAACTCGATCAACTCGAACATGTTTTGTTCTCCGGTTACACGCATGAACCCGCAATTAACCTCGCGGAAAAACTGAAAACACTTCTGCCGCACATGGACAAAGTGTTTTACAGCGACGACGGTTCGACTTCTGTTGAAGTCGCCTTGAAAATGGCGTTCCAGTACTGGCACAATTCCGGTGAGAAGCGCACGAAAATCATCGCGTTTGAAAATGCTTATCACGGCGATACGTTTGGAAGTATGTCCGTGGGTGCACGCAATGTGTTCAATAACGCATTTGATCCGTTGTTGTTTGATGTGGTTCACATTCCGGTTCCTGTTGCAGGAAAAGAACGTGAAAGCATCGATGCGCTGACTGCAGCGATAGATAAAAACACGGCCGCGTTCATTTTTGAACCGCTTGTTCAGGGCGCCGCAGGAATGATCATGTATGAACCCAAAGCGCTGGATAAATTACTGGCCATCTGCGAGCAGTTCGACGTGATCACGATCGCGGATGAAGTCATGACCGGTTTCGGCCGCACCGGTAAAATGTTTGCGATGGATCATTGCGAACATCATGCGGATATCGTTTGCCTTTCCAAAGGAATCACCGGCGGATTTATGCCACTCGGTGTGACGATGTGCACGCATGAAATTTACGAGGCATATCTGACCGACGATCGAACGAAAACGTTTTTTCATGGGCATTCTTATACCGCCAATCCGCTCGCATGCGCAGCAGCCGTTGCGAATCTTGAATGGTTCGATAAGGGCGTGGTGAATGAATCGATCGGAGAAATTTCCGCTGCAATGAAACAGGTGTGCGCGACATTTGCGATGCATCCACGCGTAAAGGATGCACGTTGCCGCGGAACAATTCTCGCCTTAGAACTGAAAAGCGATGAAGAAACCGGTTACCTGAACGCAATAGGGGAGAAGGTTGCCCTGTTTTTTCATGAACGCGGCGTGATCATGCGTCCGTTGGGAAATGTGATTTATGTGATTCCACCGTATTGCATTAGTGAAGAAGAGTTGCAGCAGGTGTTTAACTGCATGGGGGAATTCCTGGAAGGACTTTAGCGATTCCTGGTGGTCTTCTTCGTAGTGAATTTCTCTTACGTTGATTATCTTTGAAAAGATCGCAAAAACACATCCGATGAAGCAGGTAACCATCAATGTTCCGGAGAAGAAAATGGAATTTTTTCTTGAGCTTATAGACTCGTTAGGATTTTCAAGATCCGATGATGAAGAATTGGTTATACCGGAAGCGCACAAAAAAATAGTGCGCGAGAGAATGAGAACTGCTAAACCCGGCGACTACGTAGAATGGGATAAAGTGAAGGACACCATTAAGTTCGACTGATGCCTTGATTATCTATGAAACTCAACAAACCCACCCGTCTTCTTCTCGTTCTCGTAGCCGTTTTTATCACCTGTGCGATAACAGCGGAGTTAACGAGTTCCAAGCTTTTCGTTGTGCCCCTGCAGTTCGGCGGACTCGATCTCGGAACATACGTGTCGATCATCGGAATTCTGCCCT
Organism: Bacteroidia bacterium; assembly: GCA_035489505.1. Lineage (GTDB taxonomy): Bacteria > Bacteroidota > Bacteroidia > Palsa-965 > Palsa-965. The sequence goes on from DATHKF010000238.1 coordinate 8,305, forward strand.
GGCCGGTCGTGTTTCTGACCACGGACATTATCAATGAATTTTACGGCCGCAAAATCCTGCGGCTGGTTTCCGTCATCACATCCTGCATGATCGCTTTGTGTTTTGTCATCGTCTATGCAGGCATGCAACCGCACGCATTTACCGGCGACCCTGCAGGATCAATTCCGGGTGTAGCCAGCGACGAACATTTCAATCGCGTGTTCGGTCAATCGTTGTGGATCATCATCGGCAGTATCACCGCGTTCATGGTCGGACAACTTGTCGACTCCTTCGTCTTCTGGTTTGTGAAGAAGCGCACAGGCGGAAAGTACATCTGGCTGCGCACAACGGGATCGACCGTTATATCTCAATTGATCGATTCATTCGTGGTGCTCTACATCGGCTTCGTTGTCCCCGGAATTTTCACCATGTCGCAGTTCTGGTCAACCGGCGCCACGAATTACTTACTGAAACTGATGATCGCCATTGCCCTCACGCCGCTGATCTATTTATTTCATTGGATCGTGGAGAAATACCTGGGCGAAGAGAAGGCGCATTTACTGGAGCATACAGCGGAAAAAACTTCGGAATAAAAAGTAAATAAGTAGAGAGTAGGCAAGTAGGCAGTCAACGCGTGTACTCCCTACTTGCCTACTCCCTACTCATTTACTCCTCGGATGAAACTTCAACACCTGTTCTTTCAGGTATCTCCTGTCCACATGCGTGTAAATCTCCGTTGTCGTAATTGACGCATGCCCCAGCATTTCCTGCACAGCGCGTAGATCAGCGCCACCTTCCACCAGGTGCGTTGCAAACGAATGACGAAACGTGTGTGGCGAAATCGATTTTTTAATTCCTGACATCATCGCGAGGTTTTTGATGATCATAAAAACCATCACGCGTGATAATCGTTTTCCGCGCCGGTTCAGAAATAGAATGTCTTCTTCACCCTTCTGAACGGGCACATGCGGACGGATATTTTTCAGGTACAGGTCAATGTGTTTCAGCGCGACACCACCAATGGGAACGAGCCGTTCTTTATCACCCTTACCAATCACACTGATGAACGATTCATCCGCATGCACGCGCGAAATACGCAGCGCCACAAGTTCCGATACGCGAAGCCCGCAGCTGTACAATACTTCAAGCATGGCCAGGTTACGTTCGCCTTCGGGTGTGCTGCGATCAATATTTTCAAACATGCGTGTGATTTCTTCGAAATCCAGCGTGTCCGGAAGGTGGCGCGCGATTTTGGGACCGTCAATCAATTCGGTGGGATCTGCGTTCACCATATTTTCCATGAGCAGGTAATGGTAAAACGCACGCATCCCGGATAAAATCCTGGCCTGTGAGGTTGCCGTCATTCCGAGCCCGCTGATCCAGTCGATGAACCCGCGCAGGTGTGCCGTTTGAACTTCGGTGGAAGAGAGTGTTAAACCGGCGTAATCGAGATACTGGCAGAATTTATCGACGTCGTGCAGGTACGCCTCAACCGAATTTTCCGACAGGGATTTTTCCAGTTTCAGGTAGCTTTTGAATCCGCCCATATCCGCTTTCCAACTCATGCTTCGAATTTACGATAACGATGTACGATTTGCGCCTGCCGGCAGCAAGGAATTTCTTTTCTTTTCCCTTTCACTTCGTTCAAGGGACATGCGATCCGCCGCGGCGGATCGAAACGCAAATGATCGCTATGATCCCGGATGGATCACATGTCCCTTGAACGAAGTGAAAGGACCTTTTAAAATTCCTTGCTGCCGGCAGGCGCAAATCGAAAATGATCCTTCGTAAATCGTACCTTTGTACAGTGAAAATCCTCATCCTGAACGGACCAAATCTCAACCTGCTCGGCAAGCGTGAACCCGCTGTGTATGGAACGGCTTCCTTCGATGATTATTTCACCACATTGAAAGAGAAATTCCCGCAGACCGATCTTCACTACTACCAAAGCAACGTGGAAGGCGAACTCATCAACAAACTGCACGAAACGGGATTTACCTTCAATGGAATTATTTTTAATCCCGGCGGCTACACGCATACTTCCGTTGCGCTGGGCGATGCAGTTGCAGCAATTTCTACACCGGTAATCGAAGTGCATATTTCCAACGTCATGGCCCGTGAAGAATTTCGTCACGTTTCGTACATCGCGCCCAAAGCAAAAGGTACTATCGGCGGATTGGGATTGCATGGCTATTACCTGGCCATTGAAGCTTTGCTTGAAATGAACCAATCGAAATAAGAACACTGTGGATATTCCGAAATCAGCGAAGAAGAGAGTTGTAATTGTAGGAGGAGGATTTGGCGGAATTGAACTCGTGCGCCAGCTCAAAGGACGGTTCCAGGTGGTGCTGATCGACAAAAATAATTTCCACACGTTTCAACCGTTACTGTACCAGGTAGCAACCGCAGGCATCGAAGCCGACTCAATCGTTTTTCCGTTGCGGAAGATTTTCAAAGGCTACAAAGATTTTTATTTCCGCATGGCCGAAGCGATACGTATCGACCAGGATGCAAAAGTTCTCACGACCAGCATCGGAACGATGAGTTACGATTATCTCGTGATCGCAACAGGTACAGACACTTCTTTTTTCGGGAATGAAAAATTGCGCGAACTCACGCTGCAAATGAAAACGGTTCGCGAAGCGCTCGATCTGCGGAGTTACATCCTCCAGAATTTTGAAAAAGCCCTCACCACCGAGGAAGGAGTTGAACGCGAAGCATTGCTCGATTATGTCATCGCGGGTGCAGGCCCAACCGGTGTGGAATTAGCCGGCGCCCTGAGCGAATTGAAGCGGCACGTTTTGCCCAACGATTATCCCGAAATCGATTTTTCACGCATGCAGATTTACCTGCTCGATGGAAGTCAGCGTGTGTTGGCTGCCATGCACGAAAAATCTTCCGAGAAAGCGCTCGGTTACCTGAAGCAAATGGGTGTCGATGTGTGGCTCAACACGCGCGTAACCGATTACGACGGATTGACCGTTACAACCAACACCGGGAAACAATTGCATACGCGCACGCTCGTTTGGGCAGCAGGAGTGAAGGGCGTCCCCGTTGCAGGAATTGATGCAGCGGTGATCAATGCCGCCAGCAGAATTCTCACGGATCGTAAATGCAAAGTGAAGGGCTCTGAAAATCTATACGTGATTGGCGATGCGGCGTATATCGAAAACGATCCGGATTATGCGAAAGGACATCCCCAGGTGGCGCAAGGAGCCATTCAGCAGGCAACACTGGTGGGAAAAAATTTCATCCGCGAACAGAAAGGTGAACCGCTTAAAGATTTTTCATACTACGATAAAGGTTCAATGGCTACCATTGGAAGAAACAGGGCGGTTGTAGAAATATCGTGGATCAAAACGCAGGGATTTTTTGCCTGGCTCATGTGGATGTTTGTGCATCTCATGTCTCTTGTTGGTTTCAGAAACCGTCTTGTTGTGCTTTTCAACTGGACGATCAGTTATATTAATTACGACCGGGGAATGCGCCTGATCATTCGCCCATTCCGAAAAAATACCAATGGAAATTCTAAGTGATCGTATTTCGGTTGTCAGGAAGGACGACCTGACCAGTATTGTTATTTCAGCGGTGGCCAGCAGGAAGAAAAACAAATACATTGCCGCCCTGCTTATCCTGTGGATCCTGGGTGGTGGAATTATGGTCTACAGTTTTTCATCGCTGCAGGAAGACAAAACAAAAATCGTGGTGTTTATCTGGTTCGCATTCTGGCTGTATTTTTTTTATGTCCTGTTCCGTTTATGGAGATGGAAACAATACGGTCACGAGGTGATTAAGATTTCCAACGGAACAATGAAATACAAAAAAGACGTGAAGGGCAGGGGATGGGTGAACGACTATAAACTCGAACTTATAGAGAAACTCCGCGAATCATCGTCGGAAACTCCTGCGTGGGTGAAAAATTTCGGAGGTGATTTCTGGAATACAGATTGCGATTCGATCCGTTTCAATTACGAAGACCGCGAAATAGCGCTGGGCCATCAACTGGAGCAGAAGGAAAAAGATAAGCTGCTCGCTTTACTGGGAGAATTTGCTCCACTCGATGCGAAGGTGAGTAAGCGAAGCCAGAAGACGAACCCGAGGGGGGAATCGTAAGCTACGCGCTTGCGCTACTTATTTTACCACAGGGTCCACTGAGTGGTTTTCACAGAGTTTCACTGAGTGCTCATCGATGCGTTGCTCAGTGTGCCTCTGTGAAATACCTCTATGAATCTCTGTGGTTAAATTTTTATTGAGCGTGGCGAACCTTGGGAATTGCAGATCAGATCGTCTTACTCATCCGGTAATGCTGTATCGCATCAAACAGGAAAAATGTTTTTGCTTCCACAGCATAACCGAGTGCCTCGTAAAAACTAACAGCGCTTTCCCGCGACTGCAAGACAATCCGGCAACGTTTATGTTCTGCGGCTTTTTGTTCAAGAAACTCCAGGATTAATTTGCCCAGTCCTTTCCCGCGATAATCGGGATGAACAGCCATAAAGCGGATCTGCGCTTCATCTTTGGTGTTGAACTGAATCCTGCCCGTAGCAATACAGGTTCCTGCTTCATCTTCAATCAACGCATGAACGGCAGATTGTTCCATGTCATCGCGTTCACTGCCACGCGGCTGTTTCCACGGCGCACGAAGCACTGCATAACGTAGATCATAAATGTTCTCGAACTGGGATTCCGTTTCCGGCTCTACTACACGAAACATGAGCAATCAGAACTTGGACTTCGTCTTACGGAACTTACCGAGCTTGTAGTTGACGGTAACATGCACAAACATGTACGAATCATTGTCTGTTGCATCTCCACGTTGCTGACCGATTCCTGTAGGATCAACACCGTCATTTTCTGCAGCGGTAATTTCACCCTGCGATGGATTCGCGAAGAAGGACGCCGCCGCTCCGAGGTTTCCATTGTTTAGTGCAATTTCAGCCGGGTCATAATACACCGTACTAACGTCATCAATGTAATCGGTGAATGTTTTGCGAAGACCCATTTCAAGGCCAATGCTCCAGCGACGATCCAGCGCATATTTAAATCCAAGACCAATTGGAACACAAACACTTAAGCGGTTGTATTTTTTTGTTCCCGGCTTTACTCCTTGTCCTTCTGTTCCCAATGGCTGAAGGGCCAGCCAGGTTCCGTGGTATGATCCTTTCGGATTGTACCAGAAGCCACCAATACCAGCGAAGAGATACGTTTGAACATCAATGTGCCGCCAGCCTTTCAGCTTCTTGTATTTGTAAATGTGGCCCGGACGTTCTTTGGTGAAATAGAATTCAGTAACCGCTGCGAACTCAAAAATGTTCGATTTGAAATGGATATTCCGGTTGTGGCGGTATTTCTCTGTGGTCAGGTAATCAAAACCACTTACTGTTCCCCAGCTGAAGGCCGCTTTATAACCCCAATATCTTCCTTTGCGATAACGCGCACCGATAGAAACTGCCGGTTTGGTCAATGAAAATTCAAGATCACGGAATCCGTTGGTGCCAATCTGGTTTGCACCTCCAAGATCACCCAAAAAGTTAGCTGCGCCTATACCAAAACAGGCTTCCCATTTATAGCGTTTGTTTCTTTGTGCAGAAACAAACAGGGGCAGAATCAATACGAACAGAAGTAAAATCCTTTTGGCCATGCAGGGGTTCAGAGCGGTTATTACAAAAATAACAAATTATGTGTGAATTGAAAATATTGAAGACCTCAAACGAATGGTTTCGTTCCCTTCCATAACCTCGTTCAGAAAGTAATGTTCAGGTAGGTTTTTGAGTACCGATTTTACTGATCTTATCCGACCAAAGGGTACCTTCTTTTGGACTAAGGACTTTTCAAGCCCGTCCAGTGAAAATTGGCCAGCCATGCGGTTCAGCTCTTGTCCCAGCCGTAAACGGTCTTTGAGCCGCTGTTTATTTGTTGAAAACTCTTTTACAAAGCCAGGATCTGAGCCCAGGGCAGCGCATAAACTTTCAAATTGATGGTCTGTTCCTACAGCGAGCACGATGGAGTGGCCGTCGGAAGTCACCAGCATTTCTCCGTATGGAGCAATGTTCGGATGCAAAGAACCCATTGGACCCGGATCCATTTGTCCCATCAGTACATTATTAGCCACGTTGGTCAGCGAAGCAATAGCGGCATCAAACAATGAGACATGAACGAAGCAACCGGTTCCTGTTGAAG
>DATHKF010000239.1:0-6940 GCA_035489505.1 Bacteroidia bacterium
GGCGTTGCAAATGAGTAACGAAACTCATGCCCGCCAAAAAACAGTAACCTGTTACATGTTGCTCGCAGAGGTCTACAAATCAACCGGCGAATTCCAGGCGGCGTTTGAACAACTCGAAACCGGGTACCGCGTCAAAGTCGAACTTTCCGGTGAAGAAGCATCCAACCGGATTAAACATCTGCAGCAAAAAAATGCCACGGAACGGGCCGACAAAGAAGCTGAAATTCACCGCCTGAAAAACGTGGAGCTGAAGCAGGCGTACGATGAGATCGAAGAAAAAAACAAAAGCATCCTCGATAGTATCAACTACGCGAAACGCATTCAAACCGCACTGCTGGGCTCAGCGCAAACCATAAAAAGAAATCTGCCGGAGCATTTCGTTCACTACAGACCGAAGGATATTGTCTCCGGTGACTTTTACTGGTGCGCAGAAAAAAACAACCAGTTCTTTTTTGCGGTTGCCGATTGTACAGGACACGGCGTACCCGGCGCATTTATGTCGCTGCTGAACATCAACCTCCTGAACCGCGCGGTGAGTGAAAACAATCTTAGCGATCCGGGCGCTATACTGGATTTCGTCCGCACACATGTTATTGCTTCGTTGAACGCCGAAGGACAGGAGCCGTCGCGCGATGGAATGGATGCCGTAGTTTTTGTTCTTGACCGGAACGCAGGAACGCTTCGTTTCGCCTGTGCAAACAATGTACTCTTGCACGTACGCAACAAAAACATGACCGTGCACGGGCCCGATAAATTTCCCGTAGGATTAAGTCACACCGAGCAACTTCAGCCATTTACTTCACACGAGGTGGCGTTGCAAACCGGCGACAGTATTTTCATCAGCACCGATGGCTATCCCGATCAATTCGGTGGCGAAAGAGGCAAGAAATTCAAACAAACACGCTTGCGCGAATTGCTGGCCGCGAATGCCGGACTGGCTTTGAACGAACAATCCAAGATTCTCGGAGAAAAATTTCTTTCCTGGAAAGGAGACCTCGAACAGGTGGACGATATCCTGATCTTTGGTTTCCGTTGGTGATGAATTAACAGGTAGTGGCTCAGTTTGACTACCATGAACTGATGAAAGTTGAACAATCAATCGCTATTCATTGCCGGGGGCTTAAGCCCCCGGCAATGAATACAACAGTTTTACCAAACGGTTTCAACCGTTTTTCATTCCAGTATATCAGGAAAAATAATTTCAAACTGGGCCATTACTGAATTCACGTAGTCACATCATCCCTGTAACCAGTTTTAGTACATTTGAGTAATGCCTCCATTTCTACGCGTCTGTTTTGTTTTGATCCTGCTCATTTCCGGCGGATCCAGGCTTTATGCACAGCGCAGTGATGTACCCCTTCCTTCCAAAAGATCACTCGAGGATATCCAGGCACTTCCCGACGACACCAACAAGGTTTTAATCCTCAACCGCATTGCGTGGGATACTGCGTATTTCAATCTCGCGCTTGGTCTCGAATATGCGCAGGAAGGTTTGCGTGTTTCCAAAAAACTCAATTTCAACCGTGGAGTGATCAGCGCGCTGAATACCATTGGTGCCACATACAACGACATGGGCAATTTCGACGATGCGCTTTCTGCGCACATGGAGGGATTGAGCTACAGTGAAAAATACGGCGACAAAAAACGGGTTGGTACGGCACTCATGAATATTTCGCTCGTCTATAATTCCATGGGCGACACCGTAAATTCCATTTTGTACCTCGAGCGCGCCATCGATGCATACGAGGGTATCAATTATGAAAGCGGGCTTGCTGTGGCATACATCAATCTCGGATCGCAGTATTTCGAACTTGGCCGCAACAGTGAAGCCCTGGAGATATACCGGAAAACACTTGCGCTTTCGGAAAAACTGGGCAAGGCAAAATTCATTGCGCATTCGCTGAGTGGAATAGCCGTTTGCCTGGCCGAATCGGGGCAAGTTGCCGAATCACACGAATACCTTGCGCGGGCCATTGCCATTGTAGACACACTGCAGGATCCGTATGAACTGGCGAAGATCTATGCAAACGCCGCTGCTATTTACATGATTGAAAAGGATTATGCCACCGCTGAATCATACTACCGCAAAGCGCTGAGTATTTTCCGCGAGATCGGTGTGCGCGAAGAACTCGTGAACTTTTACAATGAAATGGCGCTCCTGTTCAACGAAACAAAACGGTACGACAGCGCGCTTGTGTATTGGAAACAATACATGGTGCTCAAAGACAGCCTTGTGAATGAAGACGTACTCAATCACCAGCGGAATCTCGAAGCCTTGTACGAAAGCGAAAAAGGCAAACAGGAAATTGAATTGCTCACGCGGAAAGGAAATGTACGCCGGTGGTTTTTGCTCGCGATCGTTGCTTCGTTTATTGTTCTCGTTTTTCTCGTGATCATGCTCTACAAGCGCAACCGGTTCCGGAAAAGCATGAACCGCGAAACCGAACGGCAGAACGCAGAAATTGAAGAGAAGAACCGGAACATCACTGACAGTATCAGTTACGCCAGTCGGATCCAGGAAGCTGTTGTTCCTTCAGTAACACAATTGAAAAACAATTTCACCGATGCATTTGTGCTTTCAAAACCCAAAGACATTGTGAGCGGTGATTTCTGGTGGTGCACAAAAAAGAAAGATGTGTTTTATCTCGCCGGCGCCGATAGTACAGGCCATGGTGTTCCCGGTGGCTTCATGAGCATGCTGGGTTCCGTTTTCCTGTTCGATATCATTACCGAAAAAGGTGTGCGTTCACCCGCGGCCATTCTCAATCACCTGAGGGAAAAAGTCATTTCTACACTCAACCGTTCGGGAATGGGATTGGGTGTGAAAGACGGGATGGACATGGTGATGTGCACATTTTCAGAGAACAACCGCAAAGTGGAATTCTCCTGCGCGATGAACCCGTTGTGGGTGATCCGCAAAAATGCAGTGATTGAATACCGCGCCGATAAATTTCCGGTGGGTGAATACCACGGGGAAGTAAAAGATTTTTCCCTGCTCACGCATGAGGCCGAACCGGGTGATATGATCTACATTTTCAGCGATGGTTATGCCGATCAGTTTGGTGGCCCCGATGGAAAAAAACTGAAGTATAAACAGCTGCGTGATATTCTTTGCTCCGTTGCGGAAATGAATTGCGACGATCAGCATAAAGTGCTGGATGAAAAATTCCAGTCCTGGAAAAATCGTCATGAACAGGTTGATGACGTACTTGTAATCGGAATCAGGATATGAAGACACGCGCACTCCTGCTCCTCTTACTGGCCGTCATTTTTCAATGCCGCGCCCAAACGCAATACAATCTTGATTCGCTCAAGACGGTTGTTGAGAAGATGGACGACACCGACAGTTCGAAGGTGCACATCCTCAACCAGATTGCGTGGGACGTGAGTTACATCAATCTCGACAGCGGTCTTGTAATTGCAAACCGGTCCGTAACGCTAGCGCGTAATCTCGGATACAAAAAAGGAGAGGCAGAAGCGCTGAACGTGCTCGGAACTATTTACGCCGATATGGGTCGATACGAACAGGCTATCGACGCACACTTTCAGTCAATCCGTCTCCGCGACGAGGCAAGACCCGACAAACTCGGAGAATCGTATCACAATCTCGCGTTGGTTTACCTCTCAATGGACAGCGTTGAAACCAGTTTGGCTTACCAGCGAAAAGCATACGAGTATTACAGCGTAGCGAAAGACAGCAGCGGCATCGGCCCCGTCGCGAATTACATTGGCGAGGCGTATCTAGAAATGGACAGCATTGATGCGGCCATCCGGTATTTTACACAAGGCGCACGCATTGCACGCACGTATGGTTTTGTTCACTGGGAGGCCGCGAATCTTGGAGGCCTTGCCTATTGCACTGCGCTCCAGGGCGATTTTAAGAAAGCGAATGTGCTCATGCAGGAATCGTTCGATCTCGTAGAGGGAGAAAAGAACGAGTACGACATGATGGACGCCTGGGTGAAGATGGCCAAGCTGCGGAAGCTGGAGAAAAATTATCCCGCAGCCATCGCGGCTGTAGATTCTGCATTGGCGATTTCAACCAAACTCAATGTGCGTGATTCGCGCATGGAACATCTTCACATTCTTGCGGGACTCCACGAACTCAACGGGAACAACGAACTGGCGCTGGAATATTACCGTGAACACCAGCTGCTGAAAGACAGCATTCTCAGCACAAAAAATCAGCAGAACATTCACAATCTCGAAGCGGTGTATGAAAACGAGAAACAGGAAAAAGCGCTCGACCTGCTTCGTGAAGATGATCGCCTGCAGAAAATTTTTGTCGCCGGTGGAATTGTTTTTTCCATTGGGTTTGTTGTAGTTGCTTTTCTCCTCTTCGGAAGGATACGCATGGGGAAAATCGCCGGGCTGCAACTCCAGGAGAAAAAAGCAATCATTGAATCGAAAAACAAAGACATCACGGATAGCATTACTTATGCGCGGCGTATCCAGGACGCAGTTACACCCGTGGAAGATCAGCTCAAAGCCATGTTCCCGGTTTCGTTTGTGTTCAATCGCCCGCGGTCCATTGTCAGCGGCGATTTCTGGTGGACCACCGAAACGGATGACGATTATTTTGTTGCGCTCGGCGATTGCTCCGGTCACGGTGTTCCGGGAGGATTCATGAGTCTTATGGCCGCTTCGAGCCTCAATGGAATTGTGATCGAAAACAAAATTCATTCGCCGGAAAAAATTCTTTACGAACTGAACAACAAAGTCCGCGCCGCGCTCCAGCATTCCGGAACGGAAGAAAATGTTCCGCTGGTTTCCGATACGATCGACATTGCCATTTGTAAAATCAGCAAGAAGAAAGATTCGCTGTCGTGCGCATCAGCCGGTATGCCCGTGATCATTGCGCGAAAAAACCGGGTGATCGAATACCGTGGAAATGATATTCCGGCCGGGGCAGCTCCGCTCCCGGGAAACAATCCGTACACCTTAACAACAGTTCCGCTTCAGCCGGGCGATGAATTGTTCCTTTTCAGTGATGGCATTCATGCGTTTGCACAAACCGGTTCGGGCAGCCAGACGCTGAACGAACTTTTACTGGCGCTGAACAATACGCATTCTTCCGCCCTGGAATTGCTCGAAGAATATATCCGCAAACACAAAGCAAGCCGTGAACAACCCGATGATATTCTCGTCATTGGCCTGCGTATCGCGTAGTTTGGACGGGTAAGAACAATTTTATTTTTTGCCGGGGCTTCTCCCGTGATGATGAACTTTGAATAATTATGCTGAGCCGGGTAACGTTCCTGTGTTGTTTGATCGTGTTTTGTCACGCGCATGTTGCGTGGGCACAGCCGTTGCTGCAACCCGGCATGACCGTAGTCACGCATCTTCCGACAGATACCACCACGGATTATGTGCTGCAGGTATTTGACACACGCAACGTAGTGGCCGTAGCAACGCCCGGAAGCAACTGGTCCATGAATTGTTTGCTTCCACCATTGCCTCAAAATGCGCAGCAGTGGAAATACAACCGCATGGGCGAAGTGTTTGGCGTAACCATCGATGGCGATGCAAATATCTACGCCGCATCCGGCCGGTTTCTGAATGATGTGATCGGACAAGTTGGAACAGCGGGCGCAGGAGGAATTTACCGCATCAATGCCAACGACTGGAGCGTGAGTGACTTTGTTGTTACCGATCCGAATCCATCTACCTCCAGCACGAGCATGATTCCCAACACAGGTTGCGGATTGGGAAATATCACGTACGACAAATGGCACGATCAGTTGTTCGCAACCAACATGGAGGATGGAAAAATTTATCGGATCGGAACGAACGGAACGATACTCAGCACATTTGATCCGTTTACTGCAGATGACGGAACACCCGGCGTAACTGCTTTCGGCGACATTCTCTGGGGCATTGGTGTTTACCAGGATACTGCAGGAAATTGTCGCGTGTATTTCAGCAACTGGACATACTCCGCAGGAGGTCCCGCGCTCAATTCGCCTTTTGATAAAAACACCGTGTGGTCAGTTGCGCTGGATGCGGCAGGAAATTTCACAGGCACAGAACAACTGGAAATTTCTTCACCCGATTACATGACTCCGTGGGGATTGAGAAACGGCCGGTCTATTTCCTGCATCAATTTTTCTTCCACCGGAACCATGCTTCTTGCTGAACGGACCATGTTCAATACATCTTCCGCGAATGCGCATGAAAGCCGCGTGCTCACATTCGAATCGGTGGCCGGAACATGGACGTTGCTCCGAAGTTATCACGTAGGAATCGTTGGATACCAGGATGGACTCGCAGCGAACTGCGCAGGTGGCGCTGATTTTGCTTACGCTGATTCCGATCCCAGTGATACACTAAATGGATGTGAAGAACTGATCTGGTGTACCGCAGATGCCATCAAGCGCGGCATTGAAAATCCGGATAACAGTCCCGATAATGTTTATGGATTAGCAGGGTTACCCATAGCCGGCAATTCAGTCAATGTTAGTGCTACCGATTTTGTGTATACCAATTCCTACATGGTTGATCTGAACAACGACATAACCGACATTCCAAAAACATTTATGGGAAGCTGTGCCGTATTACGTACCTGCTTCAATGATGATACTGCAATTGTTGATCCGCCCAACGATTCCTGCGACACCAGTCCGTGTATGCTTGTGAATGTGATCACACCCAACGGCGATAACCGGAATGACGTGCTGAGTTTCGATTGTGCAACGGGCACCGGATGGAAACTGGAAGTGTTTAATCGCTGGGGTGATCGCGTGTACACCAGCAACAATTATCTCAACGATTGGAATGGAGACCAGTTGTCGGAAGGCGTGTATTATTACATCCTTACTTCGCCTTGTGATGGACACCGCGACAACGGTTTTTTCCACCTTCTGCGTGCGGAACAATAAGGTTGTATACCTGCCTGGCCCGTTACACCCCCTGTTGGGTCACTGAGAAATGCACCTTTTTG
>DATHKF010000240.1:0-5692 GCA_035489505.1 Bacteroidia bacterium
ATGTTGTGTTCAACAGCATGGGCCAGGAAGTGATGCGGGTGAAAACCACATCGGTTCAGACACGTGTAGATGTTTCTGCGTTATCGCCGGGAATGTACTTCCTGCGCAACGAGAACAGTTCGGAAACTGTTCCGTTTGTCAAAAAGAATAATTGAAATGGAAACGGTTTAAACCGTTAAGCAACTGTGTTGATTTCATTGCCGGTGGCTTAAGCCACCGACAATGGATATCCCATAATTCCTCAACCGCTTAAGCGGTTTCACACTTTGTATCCGCAAGCTGCTTTTATTGCGCAATGATGGTTGCATTCCAATTGATGACGTACGATACCGGGCGAAGCGCGCCGGCCGTTACTTTAACCTGGATCTGGTAAGTCTGTGTGCCTGCATACATGAGTTGCCCGATCCAGCCCGACGCCCCGGGTTGCTGCAATGGAAAACCAGCTTGTCCGAATACATTTCCATCGCACACCTGGAAACCGGTGATCACAACACTCTGTTTCAGTTCTGCGGCGTTGGTAGCTACCGGTACAGCCTGCCAGCCTACGAGCCAACCCACATTGCCAACAGTGGAAAGTTGCATTGAGCCTTCACCGGAGCTGTGCTTAGTGACCATATTATCCATCATGTAAATTCCATCCGATATGGCGATACCTTCCTGTCCAACCAGGTATGCCACATCCACAGCGATTACAATAAATACGTTTGGGGTTAGCGCTGGTGTGCTAACCCTTTCCCGGCAAACCGTATTCAGTGGATAAAAAAGCATGTGCTGTTCGGAGATATTATTTTTTACACTATACCAGGAATGTACTGCAAAAGAATTGGCCGGATTGCAAAATGCGCACCCGGCCAATCCCTGACTGGAAAAATTTCATCAGCTTGTTTTTTTCGCTGAATTCTTTTCCAGGTTAAGCATTACAGGTAGCAAACGGATCCCAGTAGTAAAATTTGGAAGGGAGACCGGCAAAGCCAATCACGATTTTCAGCTGGTAAGTCATCGAACCCTGTTGCATCGCTCTTCCAAGCCATTGACAGGTGGATGTACCGTTCGATTCCTGTGGCGTGCCATTGTCTGTCCAGATATTTGTACCGTCAGAAAATTGAACTCCTGTGATGGCAACAGTTGCGCCGGTAACTCCGTTGTCAATGGGAAACACATTGTAACCCATCGTCTGCATCGGGCTATTGACCGTGGTATTCAGCTCAAGTGTACCTTCACTGGAAGATCCACCATTGAAATTGTTGTCCATCATGTAGATTCCCATTCCCGTGTACATGATTCCTGTATTCTGCGAGTAAACATAGGATGTATCAACGGCAATGTTTGTGATGATATTGGGATCGAAAGCAGCATCCTGGCTCAGACCTTTTTTTGAATTTGCATTTTTCATTTGGGTAAGTTTTTAAGGGTGAATGGAAGGACGATTAATAAATATAGATCTGCGGCGTAACTGTGAATGACGTGCCTCCGTTCCAGGTGGTCGCATTGCAGTTAATGGTTTGACTGTAATTTCCGCCAGTTGAGTTGGACACCAATTGGCCTGTCCAGGTCTGTCCTGCAATCTGCGGCGCAGTACTTGAGTAAGCTGATGGAACCTGTGCAAAGCCGGTAGAGCCTTGCTGCATGTTGGTAATGGTGAGTGTGTTTGCAAATTGAGGATCAATCGGCAGGATAGTCCAGCAGATCGTTGCGCCTTGCGGAACGGAGGTCACCAGGCTTGATGAGCCTTCATTCTGGCTTGGCGGGTTCGCTCCGCACTGGTTGTCGACAATATAACAGCCGGTTGATTGATTGGCCTGCAGCGCTTCAACATCGACCCAGATGTTAATGAAGACGGTACAGTTACTTGGTTTGGGATTAGCCATTGTAAAAAGTGTTGTTCCTACTCATCAGGCTTTTCGGAATTTGCCCCTGCATCCGCCGCGGCGGATACCTCTGCAGGAAAGGTCCGTTTTTTCAAGTGGGTTCTGCTCCACTAAAATTGTTTCACTCAATCAGCAGACGTCTCACCTGATACGCTACTCCAATTTTGTTCTTCCTGTTGCTGTTTTTCAGATTCACCGGTCAGTAAATTGTACGTATCGTTTCGACTGGAAATTTTATTCCATGTACATGCCTGGCTGAAATGAATCAGTAAAAACAACTTCGGGATAGTTCATTTCCCCGGCGGCCGGAACAGGAAATGATTTTTTTTATTCTGCAAAAGGCAAAGCAGTAGCTGCGCGATGTTCATTCACGTGATGCATTTTCATTTTGATCATGCATTCATTCTGGAATCCATCGCCGGCTGTTCCTGGTGAATTCCCGGAAGCAGTTTGGCTACAGGTGACCTGCCGATAACTTATTGGTTATGATCCGCGGATGCCGGTTTTTTGCGCGCCGGGGCATGTCCATAAATCTCGACCGTGCCCACAATCACAATTGAACCATCCTGGATGTGTGTCCGCGAATCCAGTGTCAGCTGATCCTGTATACTTGCATCCAACTCAATCCTGCAAAGCAATTGTTCTCCTTCGTCTTCAACCGTCCACTCTGTGCCTTGTGGTAGAACACGCGCGCTTTGATCCGTTAGCTGGACCAGCGTAACCGTAAGAGGTAAGTCGGGTTCGTTGGCCTCCGTAAGCGTAAACGTACAGGTACCATCGAGTGCTATCTGAATCGTGCGCTCACTGTTCACCGGAACCGTGATAGGCTCCTGGACTCCGTCAGAATAAGTAATAGCGTTCTTGCCTACATTGGACAGCGCATACTGAATTGTCATTGGTTTGAAGCTCATCGGGGTTAGTTTTAGGTGAGTGTTTCTTTTTGTAACACTACAAGAATACGATCATACCAGCGGGTTATAAAACCAATTTGTTTTCAAACTATACGATCCGGTAATCCGCGTTTCCGGTCATTTTTACGCCATTCCGGGCTAAGTTGAGATGTATTGCTTTACTTCATACTATACAATCCAAGCCCATGGAAATTTTTGAAGAGCTTAAAAAGTGGACGGATTCGCTGACCATTGCCGAAAAGAGATTCATCAAACTCCTCGGAAAAGCACGGTCCGGCACAAGCAGCAGCCAGCAACTGGAATTATTTGACTGGCTGAATAAGTCTGATGCGAAAACAGCGCTTCCCGCCGGTTCGAAACTTTTACAGAACCTGCATACGGTGACCAACCGCTTAAAGGATCTGATCCTGGACAGCCTGCGCATCTTGTATAAGGAAGATAATACCGATGCCATTCTCCGCACGCTGCTCGATGAGCTCGCAATCCTCTGCCAGAAAAATCTTTTTCGCGCAGCTTCGCGTCATGTGAAACGGGCGAAAAAGCTGGCGCTTGAAACGTCGCGGTATGATTTTGCGTTGCAATGCACCGGCTGGGAAAGAAAAATTGCGCAAGCCACTTCTCCGGGAGACGTGATGAGCATCCTCAGGGAATTGCGTAAAGAGGAGATCGTGATCCTGAAAAAACAATCCGACCTGCTGGATCTGCACGACAGGCATGACCAGATGGTTTCACTCATGCGGCAAT
Source organism: Bacteroidia bacterium (assembly GCA_035489505.1). Classification (GTDB taxonomy): domain Bacteria; phylum Bacteroidota; class Bacteroidia; order Palsa-965; family Palsa-965. The sequence continues at coordinate 3,524 of DATHKF010000240.1, forward strand.
TTTCATTCCGGCAGGATTCAAAAATTTCAAAAGAGATCATGGCCCTGTCATCCGGCGAGCAGCTGAACCACTTGCTGAAAACGGGGAACTATCTCGAGCAGGCGCTGGCCGTTAACATTTTCGGGTTACGCGAATTGTACAAGCGACAATCGCTTCCCGCACTGAAGCGTTACGAAAAACTGCTCCTCGAATGGCAGCAACATCCCGAATGGCAAAGAGATCAAACGCCGCTGCTTATTCTCATTTCAAAATTTTACCAGATCGCCTGTTTCTACGCACCGCTCACCTGGAAACAGGCGCAGCACTATCTCAAAGTGCTTTCCGGCTTTAATGGTTTGCCACCCGATACCAAACGCGACATACAGCGCATGCTTTACCACAACCAATTCACGCTCGCGCTCAACATGGGCAAGTTTGATTCGGTACACAGCCTCATCCCCGAAATCGATCAGTGGGTGCACAGTGAAACCAAACACCTCACCGAAGCGCAGACACTTCCTTTTCTCTGCAATTTTTCAGTGGCCGAATTCCTGTATGGAAACCTGGAATCAGCCAATCGTTTTGTTACACGCATTCTCAACACACCCAACCGGAAAGTGCGGGTCGACATCCGTGAATTCGCGCTCGTTCTCCAGGCTTTGCTGCAATATGAAATGGGCAATGAAAACCTGAATGAATACCTCACCCGATCGGGCAAACGCCACTTCAGTAAAAATGCGAACGAGATCAATTTTGAAATGTCGGTATTCAAACACCTCGATGTTTTGCTGCGCAAAGGTTCCGCCAGACAAATCAAGGATTCTTTAACGAAACTGATCGGGGAACTGGATGAACTCGCGCAGCAAACACAAGGCGCGGTTTCCTTTCTCGGGTTAAATGAGATCCGCATGTGGGCACAATCGAAGCAGGAAGACGTTTCACTGCGTACTATTTTCCTGCGGGAAGTGCAGAAAAGTTTGGCGGAATAGGTTTCCGGGCAAATCACATTCCTTTGACTCAGATTACGGTAGTATCACAGTTTGAGTATTTGATATTTGACACGGCGACACGGCGCTAAAAAGAAGCATAAACCCCATTCTAAACCCGGGCGCTCACGGCGAGACGAAATAAGATTTTCGCTAAGCGGAAAATTTTCATTTGCAACGAATGCCTGATCGAAGCATAGTACTCAATCGCTTTAGCGATTGAGGTGCCGTTATCGCGCCGTGGGCGCCCGGGCTTAGAATAAGAAATACCGTGAAAATGCGCCGTGTCGCCGTGTAAAAAAGCAAAGTGCAACATTACCCAAATTCCAGCAGAAACGAAGAGATGAACGAGATTCCTTAACTTTAATGCGATGCGACCCTTCCGCACCATTTTACCTTCGTTCCTGCTCTGCGTTTTTGCTGCGCCCCTGTGCGCACAGGAATACGATGAAGACATGCTGCAGTTTGAGCCGCAGATTAAACGCATCATTCTGAGTGCAAAACGCGTACCCGGAAGCACCATCGTTCTTCGTCTTCATACGTTTAAAAGTTCGTCCGACAAAGGCAGCAAAGAGCGGGTAGTGATCCGGTTTCTCAACGATTCTGTTTTCGAGCAGAAGAGCCTGCTCAGTAAAACACAACACGTGATCCGGAAGAATGCTATCCTGGATTACGATCCTGAAGCCGGAAAAGGAAAAGCATACGAACCGCTCGTGCCCGTTGATTCTGCAGGGTATTCGGTACTCGCCTTCAAGTTAAATCCCGACGACACGGTGTATTCTTCCTACTGCCGGATCCGGTACGATTCACTGCATCGTATGTGTGACTACTATTTTGTGTTCAGCGGAGGCAAACCTGTTCGTGAAACGTGGACTTACGAAGGTGATTCCACTGTCATTCACACGCGTTATGAAATTGTTCAGGATACTTTTCACCTGAAGTACGAGGAACACATGGTACGCTATGTAAACTCCGATTCGACTTACTTCCTGCGCACGTGGAACCGCAGGACCTGGCGCGACAGCGCATACGTGCGCAATCCGGGAGAGTCACACACTACACGACTGGAGTACGATGCGAAAGGGCGGATTATCCGTGTAGAAATAAGTGAACGTTCCTATCGGTTTTTGCCGCGATATGCGTCAGAAGTATATCATACGATGGAGGTCGAATACCGTGAAAAATAAACTGGGATTGATTACAC
>DATHKF010000241.1:0-9118 GCA_035489505.1 Bacteroidia bacterium
ACGCAATGAAAACATTGATATTCTGCGTGTCGCTACTCTTCGTTGCGGCAAATGCAAGCGCCCAGGTAACATCTTATATAGTAGAGTCGAGCAACCTGAATGATATTCAATTAAGCAATATTGCTCCAGGACCCAATAACGGACACTACATTACAGGCACGTATTATCTTGGGGCCGGCCAGGCTTATGTATGTCAAACCGGAAGTTCCGGTCAGATCATCTGGGAGAAAAGATATCCAAGGCCAACTTACGTTGAAACTGTTAATACCATGGATGCTGACCCGAAGAGCATTTACGTTGCGGGTGTTGCATCACAGTTTGCGGCATGGTTCAACTATGGTTTTATAATGCGTCTCAATTCGAGTGGGGAAATTCGTTGGAAGGTGGCTGTTGATTCGGCTAACAGCGCCATTATATGGTCAGTAATCTGCCTGCCTGACGGTGGATGTATAGGTGTTGGAGCCTCGCACAATTCTTTTCAGAATGATAAGGGGATTATTGTGCGACTTGACAGCATGGGTAATGTTCTGTGGAGCAATGGACATAATATAACCGGACGCCGGAACTGCACCTATCGTGATCTCGCTGTTGGTTCGGATGGAAGTGTTTACTGTGTTGGAAGTAGTGTTGGGTACAATTTTGAAAGTTTTGGACTTCTGGTTAAGTATAGTCCTACAGGTCAATTATTATGGAGTAAAGAATATCAATCGGCTGCCGGACAAAATGCGGGATTCAATATTTTAATGATTTCGGACGATTGTCTTTTTATGGGGGGTACTGTTAACCTGCTTGATTCTGCATTACAATCAAATCCTCATGCATTAATTCTCAAAGCAGATACTACAGGAGGTCTAATTACGGCAGTCGTACATTCACCTCTCCTAAATTCGTCTACCAACTTCGGCGAGTTTTGTATCACACCCTATAACACACTGGCAATTTCGGGTACACGAAGCGTAACGATTGCCCAGCAATATGATCAGCATGGATATATTGGTGAGTATGATGCCTCATCTCTGGAATTCATACGTGGTACCCGTGCCATGCAGGAGCATTATCTCAGTGATATTACTATCGACTCTGCAAGCAACATGTATTTCTGTGGTAGTAACGGTTATGATATTGAATACTCGTATGGTGCGATGAACTATGGCTGGTACCCAGGCTGCGGGTATACTCCATACACAACTTCAACAGAGACAATCGCGCTTCAATTCACCAACAAGACGAGCATTCTGCATACCATAACCGTGAACTTTACTTCCTGTTCGGTTACTCCCACCCAGGTTAATCAAACGCTTTGCGTCAATGGTGTGTCGACTCCTGAAACCAGTGAAGAAAATGTATTCAGGGTTTTCCCAAACCCCGCCGATGAATACCTGCAGATTGAATTCGAAACGGTTTCGAAAAAAAGCAAAACAATCACCATCACAGACGCGGAAGGAAAAATTGTCCGCTCCGTGACTTTGGCGGATCCGTACACCATTGTCGTGATTCCGACCTTTGACCTGGCTTGCGGTATTTATTTCGTACAGACGGAGGATCAGTTTTTGGGCAAATTTGTTGTCGGGCACTGATTTTCCGTTCCCATCTCAGTTTGGTGTCAGGGATTATAGAAAACCGCTGAAGCGGTTGAGTAACTATGAGCTGCTCATTGCCGGGGGCTTAAGCTCCCGGCAATGAATTTAGCACTGTTTGCTAAACGGTTTCAACCGTTTCCACCCAGCAACCCTGCAAATAGCATCACACAACTGAGACACTACAAGGTGATTTCCCGCCTCTGTACCTCCGCGCGAAATAAGTATCTTTGTGCTCCAAATTTCACCGCTATGCCCAAAGGAATCTACAACGTCCCAACGCCAATCAACGAGCCCATAAAATCATACGCACCGGGTACGCCGGAACGCGCCGAACTGAAAAAAATGCTGGAGCACTTGCGCTCACAGGAACTTGACATTCCGATGTACATCGGAGGAAAAGAAGTTCGCAGCAACAACAAAACACGTCTTGCCCCGCCACACGATCACAAACATACGCTCGGGCATTTTCACAAGAGCGGGAAAGAACACGTCCAGCAGGCGATTGATGCTGCACTGGCTGCCCGTGAGCAATGGGTGAACCTCTCGTGGGAACACCGCGCAAGTATTTTCCTGAAAGCGGCAGAACTCATTGCCGGTCCTTACCGCGCGAAACTGAACGCAGCAACCATGCTCGGCCAAAGTAAAAATGCTTTCCAGGCCGAAATTGATTCGGCGTGCGAAATCATCGACTTCCTCCGGTTCAACGTGCACTTCATGCAGGACATTTACAAACAACAACCTGCATCGGCACCGGGAATGTGGAACCGCCTCGAATGGCGTCCGCTCGAAGGGTTTATTTACGCATTAACGCCGTTCAACTTCACGGCCATCGCCGGAAACCTTCCTACATCGTGCGCCATGATGGGCAACGTAGTGGTTTGGAAGCCAAGCAACACGCAGGTGTATTCGGCCAATGTACTCATGGAAATTTTCATGAAAGCCGGAGTTCCCAATGGAGTGATCAATCTCATTTATCCTTCCGGTCCTGATGCGGCTGAAGTCGTTTTCAATCACCGCGATTTTGCCGGCATCCATTTCACCGGATCAACTGAAGTGTTCCAGAACATCTGGCAGACGATTGGCAACAACATTCACAAATACAAATCGTACCCGCGTATTGTTGGTGAAACCGGCGGCAAAGATTTTGTGATGGTGCACCGATCGGCTGATGCGCAAACAGTAGTTACTGCATTGTCGCGCGGAGCATTTGAATACCAGGGACAAAAATGTTCCGCAGCATCGCGCGCTTACATTCCTTCCAATTTGTGGGAAGATGTAAAAGCCGGTCTGCAGAAAGATCTTGCTTCGTTCAAAGTGGGGCCAACCGAAGATTTCGGAAATTTTGTCAATGCCGTTATCGATGAAAAATCGTTTGACAAACTGGCGAAATACATTGACGGTGCGAAGAACGACAAGAACGTAGAAATCGTTGCGGGCGGAACATACGACAAGAGCGCCGGTTACTTCATTCAACCGACGGTTATCCGTGCCGACGATCCGAAATACGTGACCATGTGTGAAGAATTGTTCGGACCTGTTCTGACGATTCACGTGTACGACGAAAACAAGTTTGAAGAAACTTTGAAGATTGTCGACTCCACTTCGATCTATGCGTTAACGGGTTCCATTATTTCAAACGACCGGTATTCGATCGAAACGGCAACCCGCGCGTTGGTGCACAGTGCAGGTAATTTCTACATCAACGATAAACCAACCGGAGCCGTTGTGGGCCAGCAACCATTTGGCGGCGCCCGCGGATCGGGAACGAACGACAAAGCCGGGGCGATGATCAACCTGCTCCGCTGGGTTTCACCGCGTACGATCAAGGAAACATTTGTACCGCCACAGGATTACCGCTACCCATTCCTGGCCAGCGAGTGATTTCCTGTTAAAACGGACAAATCCTGATTTTTGCAGAAAAAAACTGGTTTAATATTAATTTTCAAAAACATCAATTGTTTTTTAAACCGAGTTTAAGTTTTTTTCTACTTTCGCTCAGTCTTTTCGACGGTATTCTTCCCCCTGGCCTGCGATCACAGACGATGACCCTGAAAAAATCATCATCTATGGTTCATATAGGTAAGATGATTCTGCAAAAGGTAAACGAAAGCGGAATCAGCAAAAGTGAATTGGCAAGAAGGGTAAACCTGACGCCACAGAACATATATAATCTGTTTAAGCGCAAATCCATTGACGTTGGGTTGCTGAAACAGATTTCTGTTGCGCTTGCGTTTGACTTCTTCAGCATTTATGAAGAAGCCCGTAGAGAAAGAATAGTGCGGTTCTGGTCGGAAGAAGATTCTGATCGTTACCTTGAATACCAGGAGTTGCTGAGGGAACAAAATCGCCTCAGAAATGAAAACCGTTATCTCAAATCGCTGATTGGGATGACGAAAAGAAAACGGGCAAGCACAGCGGGTACCGCAGCCACCAATGTAAGGCGCGCAACAGTATATCGACTTCGTAAGAATAGTATTAGTTAATGATTATCAGCCAACTCTAACCCCCTGATACCAACATACCATCTAAGATCAAACATGTATGGCCGTGCACATTGGTAAAATTGTCAGGAAACACCTTGAGGAAGCGGGGATGACAAAAAGTGAATTCGCCAGGCGACTTGAAACATCGCCTCAGAACATTTATGGAATCTTTAAGCGCAAATCCATCGACACCGAACTACTGAAAGAAATTTCAGCAGTGCTTAATTACGATTTCTTCCAGTACTACTCAACGGGTGCTTTGCTTGTCCACGAAGACAAAGCAAATTATGGAAAGATCATGACCGCCCTCGATCTTCAACGGGAAGTCAATAAGCTGAAACAGGATCTCGAGATCCTCAAGAACGAAAATCAGTACCTCAAGGAAATTCATCAGTTGATGAAGGAGAAGCAAGGGAAGAAGGAGAAGTAGTGCGCAGTGCTGCAAGTACGCAGTGCGCAGTAACTACTCCATCCGCCTTCGGCTCCGATCGGGATGACAACTCGTCTTCGAAGTTCGCCTCAACCGAAAATATGATCAAAGCAACTTATCAGACCAAGTTCGCCGAGGTGTGACAGGCGGGAAGCCAAAAGAAAATCCCGCCCCGGCAAAGCCAGAACGGGATTTCTATGAGGATGTTTCTTCTACCGCAGGTGAATCGTAAATGTGCGGGTTCCGATAGTCACTGTAGCAATATCATCGCAGGCGCCGGTTCCGAAATCAACGGTACGCATGGGGCGTGAACCGGGAGTTATTTCGGCTGTTCCCTGCGTGAAGTGTCTGCGGCATCCCAGCGCCATGTTGCGAATGAGCGGGCTGGTGATAGTCACTGAGAAATTTTCGTTCGATGCGCTTGTTCCGCTGGCAGAACCAGTGATGGAATACATGTCATCAGACCAGATCATCGTGCTTTCACCTTGTGTCCACTCGCGCTGACGCTGTGATGTCCATGTGATGGTACCGCCTGCATTCGCCAGGTTGATCTGGCCATTCACATTGATGTCGTACACCAGATGTCCTGCTGCATTGTGACCAAGGTTCGTTACCGTTTTTGTTCCCAGCACCTGGTTATCGTTTACGTAGTAATTATCGAAACCAATGGTGTGCACAGAAGCCGAATCGCGGTACTGGCCGGTGTAATACACGATGATTTTTCCGCGGCGGTTACGTCCATCGTTGCAGGGACAGTTTACAGTACCGAAATCAATGGTGATTGTATCCTGGTCTGAGGGTGTCAGTGTATCGAAAGTCAGCGTTGCGCAAACAGAAAGTATTCCTTCGTTATCGCCAACGCGGTAGTTCGATAAAGTGCCTGAGATTCCCGCTTCATCTGCAATGTTGGTTACATCGCTGTAACATGATTCTGCAAATGCATTATCCGCTGCTGCGTTCGTGTCGGTATCTTCATCGTCTTTGCGGCATCCTGTAAACAACACTGCAGATATGGTAAGCAGTGTGAAAGATGTGAGGAGGATTCGTGAGGTTTTCATTTTCTTGAGTTTATGGAAGTTCGTTTTATCCGGTTTTCGTCATCTATGACCTGACCAACTCCATGTAGTTTAACCGGAGTCTGTAAACTTTACCTAAGTTACTGAAAATCATGTATTAAAAATGATGCGTCAGTGCGGACGAAGTGCTACGTCATTGCGAACGCAGCGAAGCAATCCCATCTTTGAAAGAAGGGATTGCTTCGTTCCGCTTCGCTCCCCTCCAATGACGTTAACCACGCGTTCTTCGAACCTCACTCAACACCAGCGCCGTTGCGAGTGCCGCGTTCAACGATTCAGGTTTTGAATCACCTTCTGCAGCAAAACACGGAACAGCAATTTTGCGATCGATAAATTGTTCCGTTGTGCTTCTGATGCCGTTCGATTCATTGCCAATCACAATCAATCCCGACGGTGCAAATGTTTCGTTATAGATGCTCTGTCCGCCCATATACGTACCGTACACCGCGGGCATATCCATGTTCTTGCTATGCGAAACAGCATTGAGTTCTGTGAAGAATTTGTTCAGGTCCTTGTTCACGATTTTCACACGTGTGAGCGAACCCATCGACGCCTGCACCACCTTGGGATTCCAGTGTTCGGCACAATCGTCAGAAGCAATGATGCGGTTGATTCCGAACCAGTCGGCTGTGCGGATAATCGTACCCATGTTTCCCGGGTCGCGGATCGCATCGAGTACAAGTGTGTATCCCCCGAACAATTCTTCCATCGCGATTTCCTGTTCCGGAATCTGAACGATGGCCAGCACGGGAGGCGCCGTAACCAATGTGCTGATCCGTTCCAGTTCGGGTTGCGTAACTCCGGCTGTTTTGATTTCGTCGTTCAGCAAATTGCCGTATTCCCTCAACCAGTCGATCAGTGCATACACTTCACGAACAACCAAATGCGAAGCCAGAAGTTCACGCACCAGTTTATCACCTTCCGCGATGAACAACCCATGCTCATTGCGTTTTTTCTTCTGGTGAAGTGACTTAATGAATGAAATCGTGTTGTGTGAAAGCATAATATGGCGATTCAGGGCATTATATTTGCAAACTTACGTCTTCTTAAAGGAACCCGGCTTGTGATATTCAGAGCACGCATACTATTTCTGCTTCTTTCGATGGCCGTTGTGATGGGTTCGTGGATGGGTTGTACCGCACGAAGGGTTCCTGCCGGCCAGAAGATGGTCAAAAAAGTCTTCATCGTTTGTAAAGTGAGCGATGTAGATAAATACGACATGTACGGTTACGTCAAGCAGAAACCCAACCGGAAATTGCTCGGCTACAACGGACCCAATCTTTTTCACATCCGGAAGGATAGAGGCGTGATGAAAAACGGCGCCGGTTACCCGCTGTATCTCGCCATTCACAACATGGTTAACCCCGAGCGCGAAGCCAAAAGGCAGAAACGCCGCGATGAAAAATTTGAGCGCAAGAACAAACGGCGCCAGATGAAAAACCGCCCGGAAAAAAAGAAGAAGAGAAAAACAGTTGGAGAAGTCCTCTACAGCATTGGAGAACCTCCTGTTTTGCTTGATACACTGACAAGCGGCCGTTCGGCGCAGCAGTTGGAAATGTATCTCGACAACAAAGGATATTTCCACAGCGAAGTCACCGACAGTATCGCCTACCCTACTTTATTCCGCCGGCATTTCCTGAAGAAGTCGCACGATTCATTGAACATATTCGGTAATGCACGAAAAAAAGTGATCGTGTATTACATCGTAAAACCTGCGCAAGTATATACCATACGCAGGGTTTCCTGGGATGTACAGGATCCGAATATTGCATACGATGTATTTGCCGACACTGCAGCGTGTCTCGTTGATTCCGGTGCGCATTACGATGTAGATGTATTCGATGCCGAACGCGACCGCATTGTGAAAGCGCTGCGCAACAACGGGTACTACCAGTTCTCACGCGATTACGTGCGCTATTCAATCGACACAACAGTGGGCAACCACCAGGCCGATGTGAAAATTAAAATTTACAAACGCCGTATACCGGTTTCCGACACGGGGTATGTTGAAACAAGTCACCAGCGGTTTTACGTGCGTAACATCACGGTTAAAACCATTTACAATACACTGCAGCTGAAAAATGATACGGCGCGTTACGATACGGTGATGGTTGACGGTATTGCGATGCTGAGAAACACATCGCGCGAAACGGAGTTGCGTTACAAACCGGATGTACTCACCGAACGGATCTTCATTCGTAACGGTTACCTCTATAAGCAATCGCAATTTGAAGACACGTATAACCAGCTTACGGCATTGCGCATTTTCCGCCAGGTCATTGTTGAACCTTCGGTTGCCGGAGGAACAGACCAGCTCGACGTGGAAATATTGCTGTTCGCAATTCCGAAACAGAATTTCACTGCGCAGGTTGAAGGAACAAACACGGGTGGCTATCTCGGTATCGGCGGAAGTTTCGCGTACCAGAACAACAACCTGTTCCGAGGTGCAGAACTTTTCGAATTCCGTGTCAAAGGCGGAACGGAGGCGCAGCAGCCACTTGCACAAACGGAACAGGTGGATGCAACAGATCAGATCACATTCAACACCATTGAGGCCGGCGCAGAAGTCTCGCTGAATATTCCCCGTGCATTCTTCCCGTTCAATAAATTGCCAATCAAGAAAGCCGAAGGAAGAAGGACCACTTTACTGGCCGGGTATAATTACCAGCGAAGGGTGGATTACGACCGCATCCTGCTGAACTTCTCTGTGGGTTACACCTACAAATTCGGCCGCTGGCAGCGCATCGGAATTTATCCGTTGGAATTGAACGTGGTGAAAGTAAATCCACGGCAGGGACTCATTGATCTCCTGGCCAACGGTGATCCGCTTCTGCAATACCGTTTCACCGATCACCTGATCAATGATCTGCGTTTGACTTTCCTGCACAATGAAACGGGCAACAAGAAAAACAAGTGGCGGCCGTATCTAAAATGCGATGCAGAAATTTCCGGGCTCGCTGTTTATCCGTTCATGAAAGCGATCGGCGCAACACCCGATACATTCGGTTCTTACCGGATTGCAGGAATTCCGTTTTCACATTACGTGCGCTTCTATGCCGATGGACGCATCTACCGTGATCTCGGCGATCACCAGCAGCTGGTTATCCGCATGGCGTATGGTGTAGGTTTCCCGCAAAAGAATTTCCGCACGCTTCCGCTGGAGAAATCGTTTTACGGTGGTGGTGCCAACGGAATACGTGCCTGGGAAGCGCGCAGTCTTGGGCCGGGCTCGTACAACGTTCCTGCCGATCAGCAGTTCGCGCAGTTCGGTGAAGTCCAGGCCGAGTACAACATTGAATTGCGTTTCAAAATTTCCAAAACACTTTCAGGCGCACTGTTTGCCGATGGAGGAAACATCTGGCTCCTCCCAAGTGCAGATGCTCCTGAAGAAGCTAAATTCAATTTCGGAAGATTCATCAACGACCTGGCTTTCGGTCCGGGATTCGGTATCCGGTACGACCTGAGTTTCTTCATTGTCCGTCTCGACTGGGGCTTCAAAGTCCGCGATCCTGCAAAACCATACGGCGAGCGTTGGTGGCAGCCCGGTTC
>DATHKF010000242.1:0-3094 GCA_035489505.1 Bacteroidia bacterium
TTTCTTATTCTAAGCCCGGGCGCTCACGGCGAGATAACGGTAACGCGCCGTGAGCGCCCGGGCTTAGAACGGGTTTCGTGCTTCTTTTAGCGCCGTGTCGCCGTGTAAAAATTATCAAATGCTCAAACTGAGACACTACCAAAAATTGGAACTGATTTAATGCCCAAAATTGATTGATATATTGTCCCAATTTTTTTGAGAATTGCAGCAGGGAATTGAATCTGCGTGATCTGCAGCAAAAAAGTACAACGACGCCACACGCACACGTCCTTTCGCATTTTACCAATATCATTAACTTTGCCGGTGCGTTTTCTGTTTTCCCTTTTAGTCATCTTCATCATTCACACAAACTGCTTTGGGCAGACGAATGTGCGTACCCAAAATACAACGCGTGTAAGTCCGGAGACAAGTCCGGTCATTGATGGCCGTTTGGATGACGCGGCCTGGAAAAACGCAAAACCCGCAGACCAGTTTATTCAGCAATCGCCACGACCCGGAGAAGCTTCGTTGCTGAAGACCGATGTGCGCGTGGTGTATACCAACGAGGCCATCTATATCGCAGCGCGCATGTTTGATCCTGCGCCCGATTCGATTCTTCACCAGCTGAGTCCGCGCGACGAATACCAGAACAACACAGATGCTTTCGGCATCTTGCTTGATCCGTACCACGACCGGCGCAACGGTTTTTTCTTTGCCGTTACAGCTGCAGGTGTGCAAACAGATTCGCGTTATGTACTCGACAAATCAGAAATTTCGCTCAACTCAGTCTGGTACAGCAAAGTCCTCATTGACTCGCTGGGTTGGACGGTGGAAATGAAAATTCCATTCCAGGCTTTGCGTTTTCCGGATGATTCTGTGCAGGTGTGGGGAGTAAACTACACGCGCATCATTCGCCGGTATCGTGAGCAATCGTGGTGGAACGCGGTTGACCCCAACGTGAATGGACTTGTTAACCAATCGGGTGACCTGGAAGGTTTGCAGAATATCGATTCACCAGTTCGTCTCGCATTGTTTCCGTATGTATCCGGTTATTACGAAAACTACAACGGAGAAAATGCCTGGTCGGCAAACGGTGGAATGGATTTGAAGTACGGCATCACCGAAGGTTTTACGCTCGACGTCACACTCATTCCCGATTTTGGTCAAACGCAAAGCGACAACCTCGTACTCAACCTTTCTCCCTTCGAAGTACGTTACGATGAGCGACGTTACTTTTTCACGGAAGGAACGGAGCTCTTCAACAAGCACGATCTGTTTTACTCACGACGTGTTGGCGTGCGGCCTGCAGGATATTATGGAGCATCACTGAATTTGAATGAGAATGAAGTACTGGTGAAAAATCCGGCATCAACGCGTTTGTACAACGGAATCAAACTCTCCGGAAGAACGCGTTCGAACCTGGCCATTGGAATGTTTAATGCAGTAGCTGCACCGATGTATGCAACGATCAAGGATACGTCGTCGGGACAAATGCGGAGATTTCAAACAGGTGAACTGGCCAACTACAATTGCTTCGTGCTGGAACAGTTGTTCGGCAACTCCTACGTTGGGCTGGTGAATACGCTGGTACTGCGTTCGGGTTCTGAACGTGATGCGAACGTGAGCAGTTTCCAGGGAAGACTGGCTGACAAAAAAAATCGCTATGCCGTTGAAGGCTATTTTGATTACAGCCTGACAAACAGTGTTGCGTTTGGCAATACAACCAACGGTCATCGCTACCACATTGAAGGCGGAAAAGTGAGTGGAAAATTTATCGCGAAGCTGCGCCATCATTTGGTCAGTCAGCGTTTCGATTGTAACGATATGGGTTATCTCGACCGAAACAACTACTACTATTTCGGAACGACTATCGGTTACAACGAATTTACCCCGAAGGGCCGCTTGCTGTGGATGACTCACGAAACAAACGCAGATGTTTCCTACATGTACGATTCGAACTACCGCACATTCTTTACCATTACCGGCCGGCACATTTTTACGTTCCGGAATTTTATGACCATCGGGGCAAACTGGTTAACGAACCCAATCGTGTCGTATGACTTTTTTGAAACACGCACTCCAAAGCGGTACCTGCTTTATCCACGAAACTATGAGCTCGGCGGATTTCTTTCATCGGACTACCGGAAAAAACTGGCCTGGGACCTTTCTTCGTCGTACCGGATTTTCCTGGAAAGAAACAGAAGCATTTTTAAGTACGCCATTTCCCCGCGCTGGCGTGTGAGCGACAAACTTTTTATTGTGTATCGCTGGGAGCAGGAACTGAAGAACGACAACGTGGGATACGTCACGAGCGAAGTAGATGGCGACATTGTGTTTGGCCTGCGTAACCTGAACACGGTAACGAGTACGTTAACCGGAACCTACATCTTCACCAACCGCATGGGCGTTTCCCTGCGCGTGCGTCACTACTGGTCGGAGGTGGCGTACAAGCAGTATTTCCTGCTGAATGCAAACGGAACATTGGCACCGTACGCATACGGCGGGAATGCTGATCTGAGTTTTACCGCGTTCAATGTTGATCTTGTCTACACCTGGCAGTTTCTTCCCGGAAGCGAGCTGAGTGTGGTGTGGAAGAATGCGATCCTTTCCACAACGAATGTTTTATTTGGAAACTACCAGGAAGACCTCAATCATATTTTTGATTCTCCACAGAGCAATAGTTTGTCGCTGAAACTCATCTGGTACGTGGATGCCGGCCGGTACTTGTCGCGTTAGGACGACGGTTGTATGGCCCTTATCTCATTCTATTAATCAACACAATTGCGGAGAACGCTTCACTTTGCTTTTTACACGGCGACACGGCGCATTTTTACTGTATTTCCTATTCTAAGCCCGGGCGCTCACGGCGAAAGCACAGTACTCAATCGCTTAGCGATTAAATACCGTTATCACGCCGTGAGCGCCCGGGTTTAGAACGGGTTTTGTGCTTCTTTTAGCGCCGTGTCGCCGTGTAAAATATCAAATACTCAAATTGAGACATTACCCAATCGTGCAGCGATTCAATTGCCGCAAGGAAAAAACATTAATTTAGACCAGTGACCAAAAAGCAATTTTATCCTGCATTTCTCCGGGAGTTCGCCGACAAGGAATTTGA
>DATHKF010000243.1:0-9540 GCA_035489505.1 Bacteroidia bacterium
CGCGGCGGGCACGGTGAATCGCTTCGCGATTTCTAAACTTAATAGTACACGGAAAACGCGGAACACACAGAATTTCACAGAAACATTTTGGATCAAAAATTACAATTCGCTCAGCGATTCAAAATCAGTGAAATCCAGATCGCGAAGCGATCATCCGTCAAGTTCTGTGAATTCTGTGTGTTCCGTGTACCATTAAGCAACACGATCGCGAAGCGATCATCCGTGAAGTTCCGTAAATTCCGTGTGTTCCGTGTACAATTAACCAGTACAATCGCGCAGCGATTCCTTGCGACCTTTGCTCCCTTAAAATCTTTGCGATTTTCTTTGCGTGCCTGGCGGCTTTGCGGCTATTTTTTCAGATCAGCTCCGGCACATACCGCTCACGCAAAACGCGCTCATGATGAATATGATGTCCCGCAATCATAAAGACCAGCATACGCGCACTCGCCGGGTTGTTATTCGCAGTACCTACACGATCGAGTTCTGCTTCGTTCAGGTATTTGAATAACAAAAGTGTTGCTTCACGCACAGCTCCGAATTCGTGTCCAAGATCATACAGCGAACGATCATTGAAAGATGCATTCGCTACGTATTCATCTTCTTCAAAACCGGGCAACGACGCTTTTTCACCACGTGCAATACACAACGCGCGGTAACAAAGTATTCGTTCCGTGTCAATGAGATGGCCCACAAGTTGTTTGATCGTCCATTTACCCGGGGCGTAGGCGTAATCTTCGCTCTCATACGGAATTTCCGAGAGCAGCGCTTTGAACGCAAGCACCTGCGATTCGAGCAGGCTTAACACGTTGCGGGAACCAACCAGGTCGATGTATCCTTGCTGGTAAGCGGTGAAGATTCCCTGTGCCGGAGAAGCGATAGTTTTCATGTGCCGCGAATTAGTACAGAAAGGTAGACTGAATTTCGAACTAAGCCAACGACTTTAATTCCTTTTTGACAAAGGCCATTAATTCGCTGACATACGGCCCGGAAAAATCGAATTTAATACCGGCAGCTGCATAAATTTCTCCGATAGTGCGCGAATAGCCGAGTTTCAAAGCGTTCTCGTAATTGCGGATAGCCGTTTCCGGATTATTCCGGTATTCGCGCCACAAAGCAACAGCGCCCAGTTGCGCCATTCCGTATTCGATGTAATAAAACGGAACCTCGAAAATGTGCAGCTGTTTCTGCCAGGAAAACGATTTGACGTCTTCGTAACCGGTCCAGTCAATCAGTTTCGATTCGAAACGACCGGAAATCCGTAGCCAGGCTTTTTCTCTTTCTTCAAACGAGTGACCCGGATTTTCGTAGAGCCAATGCTGGAACGCGTCTACAGTTGCAATCCAGGAAAGACCTGCAATTACTTTTTCGAGTTGATCGCGTTTCGCACGCAGGAGATCGTCTTCGTTCGGATAAAATTCATCCCACGCATCCATGGTGATCAGTTCCATCGCCATGCTCGCGAGTTCACAAACTTCCGAAGGTGGATTTTTCATCGCGTACAACGGAAGATCATTCATCCGGAACGAATGAAACGCGTGACCAGCTTCGTGAACGAGTGTAATCACATCGTTATGCGCATCAGCGGCATTCATGAAAATAAATGGCGCGCCGCTTATGGGTAAGGAATAATTGTAACCGCCGGGAGCTTTATTCTTTCGCGAATCGAGATCGAAATGTCCCATGGCATTCATCAGCTGAAGGGAATTTTTCCACGCGGGGTTCAGTTTTTCAAAAACACGGAAAGCTTTATCGAGCAATTCTTTTCCGCCATGAAACGGTGCGAGCGGTGGTTTTCCTTCCGGGTCAACTTCCTTGTCCCATGGACGCAGTGTTGTTACACCGAGTTTACGCTTACGGGCTGCGTACAATTCATCAACCAGCGGAACCACGTGTTCGGCAATGGCTTCGTGAAAACTGAAACAGTCTTCTTTCGTGTAATCGAATCGTCCCAGCGCGGCAAAACTGTAATCGCGAAAATTATCGAAGCCGCAATTGAGTGCAACCTGGTGACGGACTTCCGCAAGCTCACTGAAAAGTTCGTCCAGCTGCACACGATCTGCTCCCCTCCGCTTCCACACTTTTTCGAATCCTGTTTTCCGTATAGCTGGATCGTTGCTGCGGAACAATGCAGCAGCCTGTGGCATGGTCAATTCCTTACCATCGTGTTCGATCGTATGCGCTCCCGCAATTTTTCCGTACTGCTGCGAAAGCTGATCGATTTTCGTGAAGAGCGGAATATTTCCTTCGCGGTAAAGTGCAATGTCTTTTTTCACTTCGCGCAGGTATACGAAGTATTTTTTTTCGTCGAGTTCCTTGGTCAGGGCCGATGCCGCAAGCTTCTCATTGAGTTTCTGAAACCAGGGAGCTGTTTGCGGTTCGATTTCCGATACGAAAAAATCGTAAGCCTGTTCCGCCTGCTCATCTGCCGTGTTACAGGTAGAACGGATGTATCGCCAGGCGAGTTCTTCGTGCAAAGCTGATTCCAGTTCGCTGAGATCGCGAAGCCAGGTTTCCAGTTCTTCAACAGAAGTGATGGTACGCTCGTTCAGCTGCCGGAACCACGGCTCTAAATCTGCCCACGAATCATACGAAAGTTTTCCGGGAAGGAAAACCTGGTGTAATCGTACACTTTCCGCTGTTGGAAAACCGGGCATTTCGATGGGAAAAATCCGCGGCTACGCCGTTCCGGATTTACGAACTCCCTGTGCTTTCACTTTAGGAGCATTCGATTTCGACTGTTGTTTGGTAACAACATCTTTTTTCGCTGCTGTCTTGGCTTTCTCTTCACCAAGAAGGTTTTTCTTGTCGCCTTCTTCTTCCTTCTCCTCAGCCGTAAGCAATCCGGAAACCTGCAACATGTTGTACCAGTTGAACAGTTTGCGGATATCTGAAATGTGAACGCGGTCGGCGTCGTATTCCGGAATAGCTACCGACATATATTCGCGCAATGCTTTTTCATCGTTCGTTTTAGGATCGATGCATTTTTCGCCTTTTTCCTTGTCGAATATTTTCTGGAGCGCCTCTTTCAATGGCATATCCTCTCCAGTGGTATAAATACTGATGTCGGAAAGCGCACTGATTTTGTGTGAATTAAAAGCCGGTGTGCGCTTTTTGTCAACGAGTGATTCTACGATCACCCCGTTTTTCGCCTGTCCAACTACTTTGTAAAGTCCGGGCATGCCGGCAATCGCAATTACATTACTGATATCCATTGTGTCTAAAGTATTTGTGCAAATATAGCCATGAAACGTCTATAAAGAAACAAACCCGCCATTTTGCAACGACGGGTTTGTTTGTGGAAAAAGCGTTTCTAATGGGTAATCACGATTCTTCGCGTGGTAATTGCATCGCCGGAAACCATCCGGATGATGTATACTCCTTCAGGAAGAATGGCCGTATTCAGTGTAGCGCGGTACGTTCCAACGGCATGACTGCCCTGGGCAATGACCGAAACTTCGCGGCCGGCAACATCATACATGCGAACATCTGTTGTACCGCTTTGAGTTACTGAATAACTCAACTCTGCATTGTTGTTTGCAGGGTTAGGATACACGTTCATTCCTGATGTATTGTCGCCAACCATCGTAATTCCGGTTGGTACGTTTGTATCGTACATGTTCTGCGCTTCAATCGCGCTGTTCTGGAGGTCTGCAAGATCATCACCTGCAATGAGTGCGAATGCAACGGTTACAGAATCTCCGGCTGCAATGGTAAATGGTCCGCTGCTCACTACGTGACATACGTCGTTACCTCCACCGGTTACACCCGACTGGGCGCGGTTGGTAGAAAGTGTCGTGTATTTGTCTGCATCATCATAACCATTGAACATGTCTATGCCACCAGCACCACCGCTGATATTGTCGATTGCGTAGTGGTTGAAACCGCCGGTATTCGAAAGCAATTTAATGCCTGCATACAAACCACCTGATCCTGAGTAATAGCAGTACCCCATGCGGTTGGTGTTGTCTACGTTTCCTTTGTTCTGACCGAACGTTGCAGCATCGATATCCCAGTCGGCAAAAATTCCGCCGTACACGTTATTCAAAGTGCTTCCACCGGTATTCTGGATGACATACTTCACCATAACGTATTTCGTATTTGGAGAAGTCGTCCACGCGTATGCATAGTGGTGAACAGTAACAGGAAGTGGTGCTGTAGCCGCAGTATTATCACGGAAATAACCGTCCACATCCATGTCCGATACTGTAGCCGTATTTTCACGTACGGTAAGCAAAGACGCAAGATCTGTATCAGGCGTTGCACCCGTTCCGCGTGCGCGGTCGTTTACGTTACCCGCAACACCAACCATGAAACTGCTTTCGTACAGCAATGTTCCGCCACCCATGTAAGTAAATCCAAGACCTTGCTGTTGCGCATCGGCATTGTAACCGATCAGTCCTTTTGATGTGATGGAAGTTGCTACGTCGTTGATCGCGATATTGATGTAATCTACGTTAACTACAATAACGATATACTGATCGTAACTCCATGCACCATCCGTCAAAGTCACTTTCAATGTGATCGACTGGTTAAGCGGGGCGTTGGCGTTTACTTTCACCGTGAACGGATCAGGGTTGTGACCTACACTCGAGAACGATGGAACCGCTCCGGGATTTGTAGTTCCGTCGAGAACCGTTACAAAACCACCAGCAGTCACTACGCTCATGGTTGCAGTAAGATTGGACGTTGCGCCCAGGTAATTCCAGAAGTCTCCTGTAATGCGGATCGTATCACCGATAACGAAAACGTCGTCGTTGTTATCCACGAGTACACGGTTTACATAAGCCACAGAAATACTTGCCGGATCTGTAAGTGCGCGGTACAAATTGATGCGTCCTGTTCCGAGTTTATCAGCGTATGTAGCCTGGTTGTTCGGGCTGATGCTGTAAATATCATCAGTAGTCATTTTCAAACGCTCACCGGCCTGAACGGCATTGTAAGCGGGGTAGAAAGCGCGGACAATAGCAGCAGCCCCTGCACATACCGGGGAAGCCATGGATGTTCCGCTGCTCAGCGTGTAGCCGTTGCTGGTCCAGGTTGAATTGATGTTTGAACCGGGTGCACAAACGTCAACCGTGTAGTTGTAGTTTGTGAACGATGAACGTGCATCACTTGCACCAGTTGAAGAAACGCTGAGTACTTTATCCAGCGATGCCGGGAAAAATGCCTGGTCAGCAGAATTATTTCCGGATGCTGCAACCACGAGCGCGTCCATGTTGTTGGTCGCGTAATCGATAATTTGCTGTTCGAATGGTCCGCCACCTGTTCCGCCCCATGAGCAGTTGATTACATCGCAACCGTGGTCGGCCGCGTACGTAATTCCCTGGTAAGATGCAGTGAGTGTTCCGGATGCATCGGCAATTTTAACCGGAAGGAATTTGCAGTTAAATCCGCTTCCCGCAACACCAATGCTGTTATTGACCTGGGCCGAAGCGCAACCGCTTACGTGTACGCCGTGAGCGTTTGACTGCCATGTCGGATCATTATCATTCATCGCCACATCCCAACCGCGGTAGTTGTTTACAAATCCGTCGCCATCGTCATCACCACCCGAAAGCGGATCAGCGGTATTGTACTGGATCTGGTTGGTGAGGTCGCTATGCGTCAATTCAGTTCCTGTATCAACAATACCTATGGTGATTGAAGTACTACCCTGGCTGATGTCCCAACCTGTGGTTCCGGCTCCCGCAGCAACAATTTTATACAGATGGTACGAGCCTGCCTGCGATGCCTGGGCATCGTTTGGAACGAAATCAACCTTTGGAATGTAATACGGTTGCGCGTATTCAAAATACCCGAGGCGGTAAATCTTGCCCATAGCCATTGGCAAAGGCATTGCACCGTTATAGTGAATGATGTAGATCAATGAAATATCTTCCATCGGTGCACCGTACTCGTTGAACGCCTTTTCAGGGGCCTTGTGCAACGGGAACATTTTCTCCACGCGGTCAGCTCCGATCATGAGGAAAAAATCGTTCAGTGCGGGAATGTCGATGTGATTGGCTGAACATGCGTTGCGATAAGCGGGAAGTACATTCACGATCATCGTATTCGCCATGTATTCATCCGGCTGCAGCGTTTCAACCGGTGTAAAATTCTGTGCAGGTAACGCGTTGTTAGTTCCGGCCAGTAAGCCGGTTGAGATAACAAGTCCAGCTACCAGCAAAAGGGTACGAGTTGTTTTCATGTTTTAAGGTAAGGTCAGGTGTGCGTTGTTGTCCGAAGGACTCCTTCGGAGAGGATTCGAATTTAACAAATTAGTCCCCGGAATCAAAGTACTAGGGCATTTCGCGTCTGATTTCCATAAGATTAGCGGATAATATTGAACGGCTTTGATTCGCGTTTCACAAAAAACGCCTATTTTCGCCGCACATCTTGAAAACCTTATATATGAAAAAAGCGTTACTAACCTTTGCGATTGCATGCGCAGGTTCACTTGCATTGAATTCGCAAGTGCTTTACCTCGAAGATTTTGATGGGATCGGTGGACCGACCGCCGGTGGTGCAGGAACCTATTCCTTCGCGCCGGGAATGCTCCTGCGGAATGTGGACAACAGGACACCTGCTACAAATGTGGCCTACGTGAACGAAGCGTGGGAACGTCGCGAAGATTTCAGCTTTAACGTAGCTGACTCGTGTGCATTCAGCACATCATGGTATACACCGGCAGGAGCTGCTAACGATTGGATGTGGACTCCACTAATTAGTGGTATTAATACCGGAACAACCCTCTCCTGGAATGCGGTAACTTATGATCCCCTGTACCAGGATGGATACGAAGTGCGCATCATGATTGCAGCATCAGGCCCTCCAACAGGCGGGACAGGTGTATTGGGCAACCAGGTCAGTGGTTCAACAGTGGTTTTCAGCACAGCAGCAGAAGCCAGCGCATGGACTACCCACTCCGTGAGCCTGAGTGCATTTGCCGGTCAATCTGTTTATGTTGCGTTCCGGAATAACGCCACCGACAAATTCCTCCTCCTTATTGACGACATCCAGGTATTTGCACCGGTAGTCAATGATGCAAGAATCACATTTGCCGATACGGTAACTCCTTACACCATTGTTCCGCTTGCACAGGTTCAGCCGCTTACATTTACCGGAACAATTGCAAACAACGGAACCAACACTATTACTAACGTATATGTGTCTGCTGAAGTTTTTGATGGTGTCGGCAATCCGGTGTATAACGCGAACAGCCCTACAATACCTTCACTTGCCGCTGCAGCAACATCGAGCTTTACAGTTGCGGGCTTTGCTCCAACCGCATCCGATTTTTATTACGGAAGAATGATCGTTCACCACTCTGTTACCGATCCCAATACCACGAATGATACCGTGTATTGGGGCGGATATGTTGTCGATGACAGCGTGTATGCACGCGATGACGGCAACGTTACCGGTGGACTTGGAATTGGCGCCGGAAACGGTGGTTACCTCGGACAGGATTTCCAGATAGTTGCTTCTGATCAACTGACACAGGTCCTTGTGTACGTAACTGCAGGATATACCGGTGAGCCATTGGCCGCCGTAATATGGAATATGTCGGGTGGTCTTCCAACCACTATTGCTGCATATACAGACACAATTCTTTATCCTGATGATTCTGCCCGTGTATACCTGCTGCCTATGGATGGTGGACCATTCACGATTGCACCTGGTGATTACGCAGTAACGTTCGTGGAATTTGATTCTACGATGCAGCTCGGACAAACAATGTCGCTCTTTACGGGTGATCATACGTGGGTAAACTGGCCAACCAGCCCATTCGGTGGTTGGGCTAACCTCGAAGCTTTCGGAGCTGGTTTCATGCGTGCACAGGTGATCCGTCCGATCTTCGGCGATGTTTGTGCAAACAATACGGCAACTGCAACGTCTGCACAGGCCAGCTGTTTGACCTGCGCCGATGGAACTACTTCGGTTACAACCAGCGGAACAGATGGTTCACTGACCTATTCGTGGTCACCTTCCGGTGGAAATGCTGCAACTGCAACAGGACTTCTGACAGGTACGTATATCATTACGGTTACTGACGGATTCGGTTGCGCAACTATGGACACTGTATTTGTAGCGTATGATGTATGCGGACTTTTCGCAGCAACAATGAGCTCTACAGACGCATCGTGTGCTACCTGCCCTGACGGCGCAGCACAGGTTGTAGTAACCGGAAGCAACGGCCCTCTCACTTACGTGTGGAGCAACGGCGGCACTGCAGATACGATCCAGAACGTGATGCCGGGAACTTACACGGTGACTGTTACAGATTCACTCGGTTGCACATCTACCGATACTGTAATCGTTGACTTCAGCCTTGACATCGCAGGACTCAATGCTCCGGGTGCAGTGGGAGTTTTCCCTAACCCAAGCAATGGTGCGTTCCAGGTGGATGTAAACCTTGCACAGGCTACTGACCTCACGATCTTCGTAACAAACGTGCTCGGAGAAGTAGTTGCTACTAAATCAGTTTCCGGTGTGAAAAATGGTCGCATCGATATGAACCTGGTTGATGTTGCATCAGGTGTGTACGCCGTTCACATCCGTACCAACGACAATGAAAAAGTGATTTCGATCAACGTGGAGTAATCTGCGTTTCGGTTTGATACAAGAGGCGGTCTCGATGAGGCCGCCTCTTTTTTATTGCAATAGGCTGAGCGTATTTTAAAAAACTTACCATGGCGACACGGAGTCACGGCGCACGTAACTCGTGTGCTTCCCGCGCGGCACGGCGAGCAGAGCAAATCGCTGCACCATTTGATGATCTCCCAGAAATCTCGATATGAAATGATATCACGAAGTGATATTATCCGAGCGCCGTGACGCGCGGGTAGCCATAAACAACGAGCGCCGTGTCGCCGTGGTAAAATTTTAATACTAAATCGCGGAGCGATTATCAACGATACTCCGGAAGTTCTTCCAGGAATTGCCACCGCTGATTTTCATGATCAAGCAGGCAACAAAAATGCTGCAGACCGTTTGTCAGCAGGAAATAACGCGCACCTATCGTGAGATTGTACCTCGCCGCCTGGTCAAAAACATCCTGCGTAATTTTTACATCGGGCGATTTACATTCCACGATAACGAGTGGGGCGAGGTTGGCGTGGTAACAAATCACGTCGCACCGTTTCGACAGGGTATTTACTTTGATCACTTTTTCGATCGCCATGAGCGAAGCCGGGTAACTTTTCTCCGTACGCAGCCATTGAACCACATGCTGGCGCACCCATTCCTCGGGTGTTAACATCACCCAACGCTTACGGACATCGTCAAAGATTTCCTTTCCGGCTCCTTTCGGCTGAATGCGGAATTCGTAGGCCGGGAAGTTGAGTTGGCTCATGGATGGCGTAAATCTACGATTTACCGATAATCCAATAACGAGTCAAATCGCCTCTCGCAATTAATAAAACCACATAGATTCTGTGTTATAATCCAAGTCTTCTAAAAAGAATTTATCTTTGTAATCTAAGAACGGCCTTGAGTCAGTTCCGTAGGGGTGGCGAGCGATTGCTGCCCCGATTCTTTTTTAAGATATTCCGGATCGTA
>DATHKF010000244.1:0-4302 GCA_035489505.1 Bacteroidia bacterium
TACCTCGACATCGTGCAGTTCCGTTTCATCAAAGACAAACGTTCTGAGATCATCGCGTTCCGAAACAAAGAGCTCGACATGGTTTTCCGTTTGCCTGTTGAAATGGCGAAAGACATCCTGGGAGAACTCGATGAAGCGAAAGAACACGGAACCGATTTTGTGATTCAGACTGCTCCTGCAATGAGTCTCACATACTACGGTTTCCAGCACAAGCTTGCACCGTTCGATAACGTGAAAGTCCGCATGGCGTTCAACTATTCGATTGACCGCCAGGAAATCGCCGATAAGAAACTGAATGGTGATGCAATCCCGGGAATTTATGGGATTGTTCCTCCGAGTGTTGTCGGTTATCACGCCGACAGCGTAAAAGGATTTTCGTATGATCCTGACCTGGCGCGTAAATACCTTGCTGAAGCCGGTTACCCCGGTGGAAAAGGTTTCCCGGAAGTCACACTGCAGATCAACAGCGGTGGTGGTGACCGCAATACGATCACTGCAGATTACGTAGCGCACCAACTCAGCGAAGTGCTCGGCATCACGGTGAAAGTGGAAACCATGCCTTTGGGACAGCACGTTGAATCCATCGAAACAGGAAAAGCCAGTTTCTGGAGAATAGGATGGAATGCCGATTACCCGGATCCGGAAACGTTCCTGACCACACTGTACAGCCCGCATATTCCGATGCAGCTGACCACACGTTCATCCACAAACTCAGTGCGTTATTCGAATCCACGTTTTGATTCGCTGTTCAACGCAGCTGTACATGAAGGAGATCCGGCGAAACGAGCCAATCTTTTCCTTCAGGCCGATCGCGTTCAGATGGAAGACGCAGCGATCATGCCGATCTATTACGAATTGAATGACCGTCTCGTGCAGCGCAACGTCCGCAATTTCGACATCAACCCGATGGAACACCGTGATATGACACGCGTGTGGCTGGATGTGGAAGAAGCGCCGGCAGCAGCGAAAGACACAACGAAGAAATAGTTTTGGAATACGATTGAACCGGCGTTGAGGGAACTCGATGCCGGTTTCGCGTTTATAGACGCAAAGCCGCAAAGTCCGCAAAGCAAAGCGCAAAGAATCGCTGCACGATTTCTAAGTTTTCAGTACGCGGAATGCACTGAACACACTGAACTTCAGGGAAAGCCCATGACTCGGAAGGAGTCACATGTCCTTGAACGAAGTGAAAGGGTTTTTTTATGGCCGCGGAGGCGCGAAGCCGCAAAGGAAACGCAAAGGTGTTGATCACAGGAAGTAAAGTTCACGGATTAGACTCTGCGATTTCTCTGCGCCTTCGCGCCTCTGCGGCTATTCTGCAGAGATCGCCTTCATCAACATCCGTTTCGCCACCGGCAAAAAAGTGGCTTCAACCGGAATAGCCAAGTCACTTTCTGCAACGTACACTGCCGGGTTCGGTAATTCCGTATGCGAACGGATCAATTCGATTTTCATCGATTCGTAGGAGTTTACGATCGTCCTTTTCCAGTCGGTAATGTGCGTGGTGCGCAGCGCCCTCCATTTCGAATCGGGTTGATCGTAAATGGTCATTTGAAAACTGTACACCCGCGTATCCTGTTTTCCCTGGCTGAGAAAAAGATATCCTTCGGAAGTACGCAGCGGCACAATTCCCACGGGATACATTTCGATTTCATTTTCTATGAACTCATAAATGTGTTTTCCTTCTTTGAGCCATTCTTCAAATTTCGGAATGGAAAAATCGAGGATCCGGGTGATCTCGTTCATCAGCGCGTCGTCTTTCACAACGGGTTCAAATACCAGTTTCAACTGATCGGGACGCACCCCGACTAACGCGAGCGGGAATTTCTCATCCAGCATCGATTTGTTCTGGCGGAGCAGGCAGGCATTCCGGTAATGCGTTACGAGTTCGGCCAGCGACGGATATAGCTGGATGGTCTTGAAATCGTCATCAATTTTCTGCAACCAGGCAAGAAGGAGGTACTTCTTGTACTCAAAGTCGATATGCTTCTCGGTGATCCAGTTTTCGCTCAGTTGTGTCATAATCGCAAAATTAAAGGCACGTTTTATGCTGTAATAACGCATAAACTGCGCCAGATGTTTCATTGGTATTCCACAACAGGCAGGTTAATAACTTGCTTTAACAATACCGGCCGGTGCGTATCTGATCTTTATCTTTGAACGAAATTTCAAACCCTAACCTATGACCAGGAAATTATTTGCAGCTGCAATTGTTGTCATGTTTGTCCTCTCGGCATGCGTGCCGCAGCGCAAGCACCAGGAAGTATTGGACAAACTTGCTTTAGCTGAAAAAACAAGAGACAGCCTGAAAACGCGTTGCATGGATTACGACGCGAAGCAAGCTGAACTCGATAAGCAGATCAAAGAATGCGCAAGCGAACGCGATAAGCTGAAAGTAGATACCATGGGCTGCGGAATGCGTTACCGTATTCTCACCATGCAATACAACCAGCTCACAGCGAACTACGAATTGCTGCTTAAACAAAACCAGGATCTCGCGAAGCGCCAGACTACAGAAAACAGCGCGCTGGTTGGTAAACTCAACCTCACCCAGGAAGAATTGTTCCGCAAGGAAGACTCTTTGAAGAAACTCGACGTAAGCCTGAAAGCACAAAAGCGCTCACTCGATTCACTCAACGCGATCCTTTTCAAACGCGAAATGCGTGTGCGTGAACTGGAACGTGCGCTTGCCGCCAAAGATTCCGCAGTAACCGCCTTGCAGAATAAAGTGAAAAATGCGCTCATCGGATTCGAAGGAAAAGGATTGACCGTAACCCAGAAGAACGGAAAAGTATACGTGTCCATGGACGATAAACTCATGTTTGCTTCCGGAAGCACTTCGGTTCAAACAGGAGGTGTAAGCGCATTGGTTGCACTGGCGAAAGTCCTTGTACAGAATCCCGACATCAATATCATGGTGGAAGGCCATACCGATGACGTGCCGATGAAAGGAAGCGGAGAGATCAAAGACAATTGGGACCTTTCCGTGATGCGTGCCACCTCGGTGACAAAAATTCTCATCCAGAATGGCGTCGATCCGAAACGAATTACGGCAGCCGGTCGTGGAGAACATTTCCCGGTTGACCCGGCCAAGACCGCAGAAGCGCGCGCGAAAAACCGCAGAACAGAAATCATCCTGATCCCGAACCTGGATGATCTCTTCAAAGTGCTCGAGCCAACCAATAAATAAACACTGAATCACTAAAAAAGCCAGGAACACGCGTTTCTGGCTTTTTTAGTTGTCTGCGGTTAAATAATCTTTACGTCCGGCAATCTCGTATGCAATTCTTCGTTTTATGCGTCATGTAATAAAACCTGGCCAATGCTGCGACTCCTGTGCGTGTTCTTTTTCGTTTTGCCGATGTTTCTTTCTGCGCAGAATGAACGATCGCTTTCTCCTTATTTTGTAGTGAATGTGGATAGCGGTGAAAGCGTCCCGGATTTTCCGCTGCGCTCCACGTCTGCTGAAGTAGATATCGCCGGTGTAATTGCAGATGTGACTATTACGCAGGTCTACATCAACCACTCCACGCGTCCGCTGGAAGCCGTGTATACTTTTCCCGCATCAACCAATGCTGCCGTGTATGCCATGGAAATGCAGATTGGCCGGAGAAAAATAACTGCAGAGATCCAGGAGAAAAGTAAAGCACGCCAGCAATACGCCGAAGCGCAACAGGCCGGAAAAACCGTATCACTTCTCGAGCAGCAACGCCCGAATGTATTTACGATGAATGTGGCCAACGTGATGCCCGGCGATTCAATCATCGTGCGCATGTCGTACACCGAAAAACTTGTTCCCGTCAATGGCGTGTACGAGTTTGTATATCCAACCGTGGTTGCGCCGCGTTACACGGGTGCAGGAATGAATGACATCGCCTCATTGAGCAATACCAACACGGCTACAAAAGGAATTCCGTACACCAAAAAAGGAATTCCTCCGGCGTACGATTTCGGAATTACGGTCAGCATCGCTTCATGCATTCCGTTTGAATTTATCCGCAGCACGACGCACAAAACACTTTTGTCGTTCAACGAAAAAAACACGGCGAGTGTTTTGCTCGATCCTTCAGAAACAAAAGCTGGCGACCGCGATTTTATTCTGCAATACCGTTACGCAGGCGGACAAATTCAAACCGGGCTCATGCTGTATGAAGGGAAAGATGAAAATTTCTTCATGCTCATGATGCAGCCACCGAAACGTGTACCGCTCGACAGCATTCCGCCCCGTGAATATATTTTTGTGATGGATGTGTCGGGTTCAATGGCAGGTTACCCGATGGAAACATCCAAAAAATTACTGAG
>DATHKF010000245.1:0-5044 GCA_035489505.1 Bacteroidia bacterium
AACGGAACACTTACGCTTGGAGGTCACTATACCTACACGGCAGGAACATTTACTGCGGGAACAGGTACCGTAATTTATGCCGGTTCCGAATCTCAAAACGTAGCGTCGGTTTCGTACTATGGTCTTTCTTTCACCAAAACAACCGCGTCTGCCTCTATCAATTCACCGGTAAGTGTTGCGGGCAACCTGGTTACAACGACGGGCGGTGAAATATTTGCCAATGCAGACGTAACTGTGGGTGGCAATATTACCATTGGTACAGGAACGAACCTCATCGAAAATGGTGTGACCATCAACAACGGAGGAAACTGGACCTGTACCGGACTCTTTACCGTAAACAGTGGCACAATCAATTTCAACGGAAGCGGTTCTCAGTCGGTAACCGCCACCACGTTCAATGATGTAACTGTAAACAAACCAGCAGGTAGTGTTGTGCTCACCGGAGATCTTATTATCAACAGCGACCTTACGGTTACATCGGGCACGTTCGATCTTGGTGTTCACCAGGCCAGCAGAAGCAACACAGGTGGCATACTCACGCTCGCCAGCGGAACCACATTGAAAGTGGCCGGAGCAAACAACTTCCCGCAGAATTACGTTACAGGAAATCTCGATCCGTCGAGCACGGTGCAATACATGGGCACAGTTGCACAAACTGTTTCAAACGAGGTCTACGGAAATATTGTTTTTTCCAATGGAGGAAGTTCAGCGAAATCGTTGGTGGCAAATACGGATATCGCAGGAGATCTGACCATCAATACGGGCGCGACGTTCAATCCCGGATCATCCACAACCACCCTGGACGGAAATTTTGTCATCAACGGAACATATACTCCGGGAACGAGCACGTTGAAATTAAATGGCACTTCAAAAACTGTGACTGGCAATTCCACCTTGCACACGCTGGTTGTGAGCGGAAGCTATGTGGTGTCCAGCGGAACCACGAATATGTCGGGCGACCTGATTGTACAAACCGGCGGTTCGCTGAATTTTGGCACGAATGCATCCAGTCTCGACGGTGATTTCACTGTGAATGGATCACTCACCAGCAATGGCGTCGCCACGTTTACCGGAACGCGCGTACAAACACTTCAGATTGTCAACGCAATTATTTCCGCTTCAACCGGCGTGATCAATTTCAACGGTACTGTAGCTCCGATCCTGAATTCAAATACATCGCCAACTTTTGCAACGGTGAATATCAACAACACAGCGGGTATCAGCCCTTCTGTTCCGTGGACTGTTTACTTTGCCTGCAACATTGCAGCCGGCGCTTCATTTCATGGAGGCTCGCTCACACATACATTCTACGGCAACTTTATCAATAACGGAACAGTGACGAGCAGCGGTGAACTCCGGTTTGTTCCTACAACACCATTCTCTGCAGCAGCAACC
The DNA here is from genome assembly GCA_035489505.1 of Bacteroidia bacterium. Lineage (GTDB taxonomy): Bacteria > Bacteroidota > Bacteroidia > Palsa-965 > Palsa-965. Next base: position 1,396 of record DATHKF010000245.1, read on the forward strand.
ATTCAGCTCGACGGAATTTCATTCGTAAGCACGGGCAAAGTAACTTTTGGCGGAACATCGCCCATCACCATTGTCAATACCGCTCCAGGGCTGAATATTGTTGCAGTGACCAATACCGCAGCAGCCGGTGTTACTGCTCCATCCGGGTGGACCATCGATGATGAACTGCAGATTGGCAACGGCGCAACATTTCACGCCGGCTCTGGGATCACTCATACGATTATGCGCAGCATCTCGAACAACGGAACGCTCGACGGACAAACGTCAACCGTTGTATTCGCCGATACCAGTGCAGTGATCAATGGCCTGGGCACGAACAATTTTTACAACCTCACTATTGCGTCCACTTCGGATCTTGTAATCAACAGCAATATTTCAATCAGTAAAAATTTCGTGGTCGACGGAGTGTTCAGCTCAACAGGACGAAACGTGCGCTTCAACGGAACCACCACATCAACGATCAGTGGATTAGCCGGCAGCCTTACGTTGGATAATCTCGAACAGGATAAAACAGCTTCGACCACCACACTTTCCATTCCCGTGCTGGTAACCGGCGACCTGGCGCTGACCGATGGCATTATCATCACCTCAGCAACAAATATTCTTACGCTTGCTGATAATGCCGCTTCAACACCGGGCACGTCCACGAGTTTCGTAGATGGCCCAATGAAAAAAATCGGCGACGATGCATTTGTTTTTCCATTGGGCAATGGGGCTTTCTGGGCCCGTTTGGAAATCAGTGCACCTGCATCAACCACGGATGCATTTACCTCGCAATACTTTGCAGCAGCGTATACCAATACCACTGCAATGGCTGTATCTCCTACCCCGGTATTGAATCACGTGAGCACGGTTGAATACTGGACCTGCAACCGCACAAACGGTGCATCAGGTGTAACGGTTACACTGTACTGGGAAAGTACAGGAAGAAGCGTGATCAACAGTTATCCTGATCTCGTTGTCGCACGATGGAATGGCGCTGCGTGGGAAAATGCCGGTCAGTTGTCAATCAACGGTACCGATCCGGGAGATATTACTTCCAATACCGTAAACTCATTCAGCCCGTTTACGTTTGGATCTTTAACCGTTGGAAACCCGCTTCCTATCGAGCTGGTTTCTTTCGATGCCATCCTGAATCCGGAAAATGCAGTTGAACTCAACTGGGCCACTGCGGTTGAAATCGAGAATGATTATTTCACGATCGAAAAAACAAGCGACGGTGTAAATTATGAAACCGTATTGGTTGTTGACGGTGCAGGAAACAGTTCACAGCCATTGAACTATTCGTGTGTTGATCATTCTCCGTACAGCGGAATTTCATACTACCGGTTGAAACAAACCGATATGAATGGTCATTCCACGTATTCCAATATTGAAACGATTGAATACGCACCGGCTGTTGATTTCACGTTTGATATTTACCCGAATCCAGGCGATGGTTCATCGATCCAGCTGGCAGTGAATGCAAGCGCCAACGAACAGATCGGGGTTGTGATTTACGATGCATCAGGTAAAACGTGTCATTCCGAACAGTTCACTGCGGGTGGCGACGGTTTAAGTTACTACCGGATCATGTTCCCTGAAACACTTGCACCGGGTGTATACCTGGTGGTAGTGAGCAGCAGTGATGCTGAATCGGTACCTGCATCGCGGAAAATTATCGTGAAGTAAAAAACCCGTTGACATGTTCGATGTTTCTGCATTGAAACCGCCGCAACATTCCGGACAATCACAGCGTCACCACAACGGCATAACCGTGTCGTGCCAATCACTTTGATCCATTGGAACTGTATAATCATGCCCGATCGTGGCGATTGGCTGAAACTGTAACCGGAAACTTCCATTTATCACTGCATTTCAGACAGTTGCATACACACCGGCATGCTGGACGTGTAAATGCAGCACGCTTGATGGTTTGCAGTCAGCATGACCGATGATCTAGCTTCGTACTGTATTGGAAATTCATGCGATCCGCCGCGGGTTCGGTTTCAAAGGGGATGTTGGGCCGAACCCCGGTTATCGTAAGAAGTTTCGAGATCAAAGTCCCCAAATTTTCTGAAGGGAGAAACCTCAAAGAACATCGTTATGAAAAAAATAAATCTCTTTTTCGGTATGCTTCTGTGTACAGCACAATGTGCAAGCGCGCAGAATTTTGACACACTCAACATCAATAATATCAGTGCGGTGTTCAACCCTGGTGGCGACCTGTTCTACAACGTCAATACTTCCGGCACATTCATACAGGCGCCCGGGAATTCAATCGCATACTCGCTGGGAAATTTATGGATCGGCGGGTATGACAGCAACGGCAGGCTTCATGTTTCTGCCCTGACATACCGCCAGACAGGTGCCGATTTCTGGCCCGGTCCGATGGATACAACAGCTGCGATGTGTCCGCAGGCAGCGAGCAACGCTTACAACTATGTGTGGAAGGTTGGATGCGCTGAAGTTGATAGTTTTGTAAGGAACCAGACAGTTCCTATTCCTGGATATCCTGTTCCGCCGGATATACAGACGTGGCCGGGCAACGGCGATCCTACAGGCGGGCAAGGACAATTTCTTGCGCCGTTTGTTGATGTGGATGGCGACCAGTACTACAATTACCAGGCGGGCGATTATCCTTCAGTACGTGGTGAACAAGCACTGTATTACATTTACAATGACTCGCTGCAGTATAATCCACACGGAGAAACACAGGGAATTTCGCTGGGCGTACAGATTGAAGCCATGCCTTTTGCATACGCGTATCCGTGGGACGAAGCATTAATGAACACCATTTTCATTCACTACACCATCACCAATTACAGAACGTTTACGTACACCGGAACGAGAATCGGATTCTGGTCAGGCTTTGATTTTTACGGTTCAGCAACTGGCGCGGGATCAGACAGCCTTCTGGGTGTTGCATACCATTACAACGATGACAATGCTGTTGGTATTTATTTTTTGTCTGAGCCGATGGACGGTTGCATCAGTTATGAAAACAACCTTTCTCCAACTGGAAATCCGCAAACACCTCTGGGTTATTTTGAATTGATGCAACACAACTGGTCATCGTCAGATGCGTTGACCTACGGCGGAACAGGAATCAACACCGGCGATACAACCAACTGGATGTTCACCGGGAATCCCGCGGCCAATACCGGCTGGCTGGATCCGGGCGTATTTTCAGATCGCCGGCAACTCTCCAGCACCGATTCATTTACACTTTTGCCCGGCATGAGTAAAGAATTTGTTGTTGCGATTAGTTTCGCATACGATCCCGCGGGGAACAACGCCTCATTCACGAAGTTGAATCAATATGTCGGTCACGTCCGGCAGTTCTACGCGGGCAACAACGGTTTCTGCACGCCCATGCTCAATTCAGTGAATGAACAGTCCAGTAATGCGCCTGCCGTTTATCCAAATCCTGCTGTTGATGCAATCACGCTTACAGGAACATCGGCCAATGAAACCTATTTCATATACAATGCCCAGGGACAACTTGTAGCAACAGGTAAAACGCAGCAAGGTTCAACGATCATTGCTATTGATGCACTGTCAACCGGCATGTACCTGATACAGACCGATGGGGAGAATCAACGATCATCTTCAACCTTTTTTAAAACCGAATAACTTCCTTTTCGTCTGCGGATTTCGCCGTTCATTG
>DATHKF010000246.1:0-11216 GCA_035489505.1 Bacteroidia bacterium
GTAACTTGGGGCGTTTTTATTTTCCAGGACGAGTCGGTGGCTATTTAACTTTTCGCCTGTCGCGCGTTATAGTTGTATCATGAAAAAACTTCTATTCTTATTTGGGGTTCTTCTCACCGTTTCGCTTAACGCACAGGTGGACAAGGACAGCATTGTGGGAACGTGGGTTCACGTGGATGACCAAGGCAGGGCACAGAAACTGGTTATTACGATCGATAGCGTCACCGTCGTTGGACAAAGCTTGCGGTATGGTTCAACTGATATCTGGGATACCGTTTCTTATTCTGGTCGCTACACAATCATCAATGGGAATACATTGCACGTGATTTATTGGGATGATCCACGCGAAGAGCAATTTTACGAGATCATCAAACAGGAAAACGGCACGATGACCGTACAGCTTCGCGTACCAATCAAGAAAAAACACGGAGATTCAAAAATTTACAAACGCGAATAACCTTACGTCTCGATGAACTCTTTGTAACTTCGATGATGGCAACGACCGAAGCGCTCTACAAGATTTTCCTGAAACACCCGGTTGTCAGCACCGACAGCCGGACGATCCCTGCGGGTTGTATTTTTTTCGCATTGAAAGGCGAAAACTTCAACGGTAATTTATTTGCTGCTGATGCCCTCGGAAAAGGCGCTGCGTACGTTGTAGTTGACGAAGCGGCCGTGGTGAAGTCAGACCGGTTTCTGCTGGTCAGCGATGTTTTAAAAGCCCTCCAGGACCTTTCTTCCCTGCACCGGAAAACACTTGGTCAAAACGGACTGAAAATAATTGCACTCACCGGCAGCAACGGAAAAACAACGACCAAGGAATTACTCGCCCGCGTACTCGCCGAACGTTTTTCGGTGCTGTACACGCACGGAAATCTCAATAACCACATTGGAGTCCCGCTGACGTTGTTGCGGTTGAAAACGGATCATCAGATAGCCATCGTGGAAATGGGTGCCAATCACCAGGGAGAAATTGCAGATCTCTGCCGTATCGCCGATCCTGACTTTGGCCTCATTACCAATATTGGCCTCGCGCACCTCGAAGGTTTCGGTGGCGAAGAAGGTGTTTTCAAAGGCAAAACCGAAATGCTGGTTTATCTCGAAGAGAAAAAAGGGTTTGCATTCCTGCTCGAAGATGAAGTGCGCCTGCATCATTTCAAATCGAAACTGAAACATCTTACGTACGGAACTTCAGTTACGGCGGCTGTGCAAGGCACGTTGCTCGAAAGCACTCCGTTTGTGAATTACGAATGGCACGCTGCGGAAATTCCATCGCGGCAGGTGCACACACAAATGATCGGTTCGTACAATTTACCGAACATGCTCGGTGCAACAGCATGCGGCGTGTACTTTGGAATTCCTGCCGGAGACATTGACGCTGCAATCGCTTCCTACATCCCGGAGAACAACCGTTCGCAACTCGAGAAACACGGAAGCAATACGCTGATCCTCGATTGCTACAATGCCAATCCGTCGAGCATGATTGCTGCCATTGAAAATATGGCGGTTACGCCGGCGAAAAATAAAATCCTCATCCTCGGCGACATGTTTGAGCTCGGTGAATCATCGCCGGCAGAACACCAGCGTATAGTGGATTACATCGGAGAAAAAATGCCGGCTGCAACTGTTATACTCGTCGGAAGACATTTTGCAGAAACAAAAGACACTGCAGATTTTCTGCGCATGAACGATACGCAGACTGTGATCACCTGGCTCACTGAAAATCCACCGGCAGAAAGCCTGATACTGATCAAGGGATCGCGCGGGATGAAAATGGAAACGGTAATTTCAGCACTCTGATCATTTCCTGCCTTCGTAAAAAATTGCGGCACAACCGGGCAGAATATTCCACACACTTTTTTATGCAGCCGCAGTAATCATTCCAGTATCACCGGTTTAATCAAGGGCACGCGAATTGTCTTTCATGGCTAAATACACTGCCATGAAAAAGATAATTTGCGTGACGCTGGTTGCGATGCTTGTTGGATGCAGCAAATATGAAGACGGCCCTCCCCTCAGTTTCCGTTCAAAAATCGAACGGCTCTCCAACAATTGGATCGTCAGTTCAGCCTACCGCGACGAAACAGATGGAACATCCGATTTCAACGCGCAGTTTCCGGATTACCTGTTGAGCATCGGAAAGGATAAACTCTATACACTCACCTACCACCCGGTTGCGGCACCTTCATACGTCGAGAAAGGAACCTGGGCCTTCAGCGATGACAAGAAACATGTTCTCTTCACCGATGCAAACGGAGAAGTGCACGACTATGCCATTCTACGTTTGAAGGAGCATGAACTGTGGATTCTGATTACAGACAACAATGCCACCACGTGGGAAGTACACCTCGTACCGAAGAGCTAGAAATAACAATACACTGCCGCAAGTGTGGTTGTTTGTAGAAAACATTGCCCGGGACGCAATCAATGAGAAACGCTAAGCAGTTGATTACTAAAATATTGTAAGCGGGCACACGATTCGCATTGTTTGATGCAGACTAAATCAAACTAAAATGAAAAAGATCCTTCTGATTGCGCTTCCAATACTGATCTTTGCTTCGTGCAACAAATACGAAGAAGGACCAATGATGAGTTTGCGGACAAAGACAATGCGATTGTCAAACAACTGGCAAATGAGTTCAGCCTATCAAAACGGAGTGGACAAAACTTCCGAGTTTAATGTCGTGTTTGCTGGTTACCAGTTGGACATTCGCAAAGACAATACGTACACGTTGCAATTCAGCCCGGGTAGCACAGGAACCATAACCGACAATGGAACGTGGGAATGGAACGGCGACAAAACGCATGTGGTGTTTACGAACTCCGATGGCGAATCCCAGGATTACACTATTCTTCGTTTGAAAGAAAAAGAACTTTGGATGCGTTTCCACGATGATAATAATGACGAGTGGGAAGTGCACCTGACACCGAAGAATTAATATGCTGATGCGTGCTTGTCTCCCTCGGCTCCGCGCTTGTCACCTCGGCTCCGCTTGGTCTGACAAGTGGTTTCAAAAATGAATTTTCTATATAGAACAATTCTCCACCACTTGTAACACGACTCTGGATAGAGGCCATTTGTCAGACCGAAGCCGAAGGGTTCGGTCTGACAAGTAGTTTCAAAAAGACGAATTTTCCAGATAGAACGATTCTCCACCTCTCGCAACACGACTCTGAATAGAGTTCGCTTGTCAGACTGAGCGGAGCCGAAGTCTGACTGCCTTCAGCAAATCACATTACCCAAGGATCCCGCGTGAGATCACAATCTTCTGCACCTCGCTCGTTCCTTCGTAGATCTGTGTGATCTTCGCATCGCGCATCAAACGCTCTACGTGGTACTCCTTCACGTAACCGTAACCGCCATGCACCTGCACTGCTTCTGTGGTTACCCACATTGCCACACGCGATGAAAACAGTTTCGCCATTGCGCTGGCCGTTCCGTAATCCATGTGATTATCTTTCAGCCACGCTGCGCGGTAACACAGCAAACGCGATGCTTCGATTTCGGTAGCCATGTCGGCGAGCTTGAATGCAATCGCCTGGTGCTGGTTGATTGTCTTGCCAAATGCTTTACGTTCTTTCGAATACGCCAATGCCATTTCGTAAGCGCCTGACGCAATGCCTAACGCCTGTGAAGCGATACCGATTCTTCCGCCGGTCAATGTTTTCATCGCGAACTTGAATCCGAATCCATCTTCGCCAATTCGGTTTTCCTTCGGAACTTTTACATCGGTAAACATGAGCGAGTGTGTATCGGATGCGCGGATACCCATTTTATTTTCTTTCGGACCTACCACGAATCCGGGCATTCCTTTTTCTACGATAAATGCGTTGATGCCTTTGTGCCCTTTGTCAGGATACGTTTGCGCGATCACCAGGTAAACCGAAGCACTGTTTCCATTGGTGATCCAGTTCTTTGTGCCGTTCAGCAAATAATGATCGTCGTGTTCTACCGCAGTAGTACGCTGTGAAGTTGCATCCGATCCGGCTTCTGGTTCCGACAAACAAAATGCTCCGATGATTTCACCTTTCGCGAGCGGAACAAGATATTTCTGTTTCTGTTCTTCAGTACCAAAAGTTTCAAGTCCCCAGCACACCAAAGAATTGTTCACCGACATCACGACCGAACACGATGCATCTACTTTGGAAATTTCTTCCATCGCTACTACGTACGAAATGGCATCCATTCCGCCGCCGCCGTATTTCGGATCAACCATCATACCCAGGAAACCGAGCTCGCCCATTTTCTTCACCTGTTCCACAGGGAATTTCTGGTGCTCATCACGTTCAATTACGCCGGGCTTCAATTCGTTCTGCGCAAAATCGCGTGCCGCTTTCTGGATCATCAGGTGTTCTTCGCTCAATTCAAAAAACATGGTAGGTTGGTTTAGTGTTAATAATGAAGGATGACAAATATCGGAAAAAAGTGCGGAGTTTCGGAGTAGGCAAGTAGGTAGTAAGCAAGTAGGTAGTAGGCAAGTAGGCAGTAGGGCTACCGCCCCCTACTTGCCTACTCAACTCATAACTTTTTCCGACCTTCATCCCATGAATAAACCGCTTACGATTTTAGGCGTAATGTCAGGAACCTCGCTGGATGGCGTTGACCTGGCGCTGTGCACGTTTGACAAAAACGGTCGCTATACGATTGAAGACGCAAAGACCATTTCCTACAGCGAAAATTGGGTGAATAAACTCGTGTCCGCAGAAAAATGTGGCGGACGTGAATTGATTCTTCTGCACCGGGAATACGGACAATTCCTGGGAGAATTGTGCAAAGAATTTACGGGCAATTCTGTGAAACCTGATTTTATTGCTTCGCACGGTCACACAATTTTTCATGAACCGCACAATGGCCTCACGTTCCAGTTAGGGTGCGGGGCTGAACTCGCTGTTGCATCGGGTGCCGATACAATTTCTGATTTCAGAAGTACGGATGTGGCGCGGGGCGGACAAGGCGCTCCGCTGGTTCCCATTGGCGACGCACTCCTGTTTGGCGAATACACGTATTGCCTGAACCTCGGCGGGTTCGTGAATGTTTCCTCCGGTGAAAACGATAAACGGATTGCATTTGATATTGCGCCGATGAATTACGTGATGAATCGTATCGCGAAACGGGAAGGAATGTCTTTCGATGAAAACGGTTCCCTTGCTGCTGCAGGAAAATATATTCCGGAACTCGGCGCTGCGCTCGACAGCCTGGATTATTATTCTGCCGCGCCACCCAAATCGTTGGGAAGAGAATGGACAGAAAAATTTGTTCTTCCACTGATGAAATCCGAATACTCATCCGCCGATCTCTTGCATACATTCTCTGTTCACGTTGCAAAACAGGTTGCAAAGAATTGTCCGCGCGAGGGAAAAATGCTCGTTACCGGTGGCGGCGCTTACAACGCATTTTTCATTGGAGAATTAACGAAAATATCTGCGCCGGAAATCTGCATTCCGGATGACTGCACGATCCAGTTCAAAGAAGCACTCGTGTTTGCTTTTCTCGGTTTTCTCCGGGCGAATGGTTCTGTGAATGCGCTGGCTTCTGTCACCGGTGCTATGCGCGACAGCTGTACCGGATCAATTTACCTCGCATAAAAAAAGCCTCTCTTTCGAAAGGCTTTTCACTGGTGTTTCTATGAATCAGAAATTGTCTTCGTTGTAATACTTGTCTTCATCCTCGTCATCGTCGTCGAGATCCAAATCCAGGTCCAGGTCGGGATCGATCTTCACACCTTTTTCATCGGGTTCATCCGATGAATCTTCAGGATCTGGTTTTTCATAATCATCATCTTCTTCAGGGAGATCGCTGTCGTCTTCAGTTTCGGGAACTTCGGTTTCGTCATCGAAGTCTTCCTCGCTGTTCTTCTTCGATGCAGCCTTCGCTGATGATTCGGCTTTCGCCGGCGCTGCAGTTGCTTTGATTGTCTTACTTACCTTTTTCATCTACGGATGATTTCTTTGCCTAAAGTTAGAATGATATTTTTCTATTTACGCAAACCCGGGCAAAAATTTTTTTTCAGTTTTTTCGTCGCGGTTTTCCGGAATTTCATTATACCCGCACTTCGTTTTCATTTAGTACTTTTGCGCCAGCTTTGACGCAAATGAAACAACTACTTAACACGTACGAAAATAAACGGCCGGAAATTGTTTTCGAATGGAAAGATTCTGAAACAGAGGCCGAAGGATGGATTGTGATTAACTCCCTGCGCGGCGGCGCGGCTGGTGGCGGCACCCGAATGAGAAAAGGTCTCGACCGGCGTGAAGTAGAATCACTGGCGAAAACCATGGAAATAAAATTCACGGTGGCAGGCCCGGCGATTGGCGGAGCAAAGTCGGGAATCAATTTCGATCCGGCTGATCCGCGCAAACGCGGCGTGCTTGAACGCTGGTTCAAAGCGGTGTTACCGATCCTGAAATCGTATTACGGAACAGGCGGCGACATGAACGTGGATGAAATTCACGACGTTATTGCGATCACAAAAAATTACGGACTGCTTCATCCACAGGAAGGTGTGGTGCGCGGACATTTCGGAACTGACGATTCGGGCGCAGCGAAAAGAATTTCCAATCTCCAGCAGGGAGTTACGAAACTGGTGGAAGACCTCGTGTACGTACCCGCGCAAGGATATACCGTTTCCGATATGATCACCGGTTATGGCGTGGCGGAATCTGTACGTCATTATTATACGATCTGGGGCGGAGATGTAAAAGGAAAACGCGCCATCATTCAAGGATGGGGCAATGTAGCTTCAGCAGCAGCGTATTATCTCGGGCAGATGGGCGCAACCGTTACCGGAATTATTGACCGCAACGGCGGAATTGTTTCTGCGGAAGGATTGACGTTCGAAGAAATCAAAAATCTTTTCGTGAACAAAGACGGCAATGCCCTTCGTTCCGATAAAATGATTTCAGCGGAAAAAATTTCCAAAGAAGTGTGGAGCGTTGGCGCTGAAATTTTTATCCCGGCTGCTGCGTCGCGCCTGGTTACGCGCGAACAGGTAGATGCAATGATCGCGCACGGACTTGAAGTGATCGCCTGTGGCGCCAATGTTCCGTTTGCCGACAAGGAAATTTTCTTCGGGCCGATTGGTGAATACACCGATAATAAGGTGAGTGTTGTTCCCGACTTTATTTCCAATTGCGGCATGGCCCGCGTGTTTGCTTATCTCATGAGTGAGAATCCAACGCTTACCGACGACGCTATTTTTTCAGATGTCTCGCTCGTAATCAAAAAAGCGCTGGAAGAAACACATCAGGTGCATTCTTCAAAAACCGGGATCGCGCAGGCTGGATTTGGTATTGCTTTGCGCAAACTGGTCTGATCACTGGTTCATTCTTCCGAATAAGTGGTGAATAAATTCTTTTCATCGCATTTCCACTTGCTTCTTCGTCTGTGCCACTTGTCAAACACTGCTGGTGTACGTGAAACTCCTGCTATAACATTGCGTTAAAGAAAGCAAAGACAGATTCCAAAACTCAAGAAACAAGCTGATAGAAGTTAACCCCAAGTTACTGTGCTGAATGATTTGAGTTTTTGGAATCTGTTCTTTCGGACTTTATGGAAAACAAGTAACACACGCATCCTCTAAACGTAACTATGATCTGAAATTTACTCCTGGCCTGGTTCTTCCCCGAGTTGTTGAATGCATCCCACACAGCAACGCACACCCTGGATCGAGTAACAGGACAACTAAGATTCCCCGATCGTAGTTGCGAAACAGTTAAATGTTTAACCTGATAAAAACAGATCGTTATGGATAACAAATTTGTCCTCTCACAAAGCTTCAACGATATTGTGTTTGAGAAAAGACACAAGAAGTATGGAGCGTATCAAATCCGCAGAACATATACGCGGTATGCACTCGTTGCAGTTTCAGCAGCAGTTTTATTTTTCACTTGCGGTTCACTCACGTGGGCGTACGTTGCCAATGGCGAAGATGCTGACCGATATCGTTCGGTAGTCATAGACATGGGCGACGGTATCCCAACCATTGACACCGAGCAGCCCAAGGAAGATGAACCGAAAGAGCCGGAACCTGTTGTAGAAACTTCTGTTGCCGACCTGGGGCCAAAAACGCCAGACCTGACAACGGACATCGAAGTGGTTCTGGAAGACGTTACCCCACCTCCGGGAAATCTTGAGGCTGGTAAAGATCCACTCGGTGTTACCGGTGGAATCGGAACCGGAACACCGGTAAAAGATCCTTGTCCCGGTTGCATTCCGAAAGACAGCGTGGAAGTTCTTCCTCCAGCTGGTCCGGTAGACTGGTCACCATTTCCTCCTACGAACGAAGGTTTGGACGCGTATCTCACGAAAAACATCCGCTACCCGAACATTTGCCGTGAGAATGGAATCGAAGGAACGGTGTACATGGAGTTTATTGTGGATACCAAAGGAAATTACCGTGAAGTGCACGTGGTGAAAGGTGCTCACCCGGCTATGAATGCAGAAGCACTTCGCGTGATGCAAAACATGCCTGCGTGGACCCCGGCGAAAGATGACAAAGGGCGATTGGTTGAGTTCATTATGCGGAAACCGATCAAGTTTCAGCTGAACTAACGCCTGAAAGAAGTCGCGCGCGCGACCGGTGCATCCGCCGCGGCGGACACACTGCACCGAGTAAGCTCCCGGGAATCAACACGCAAGTGTTGACAATCGGCTCAGGGTCGGACCCGGGAGCCTTTTTCTTTAAGATAATTTCGGAGGATAATCCACGTTATATACTTAAGAAAACGCAGTTCTTATGTTAAACCACATTCTCCTACAAATACAGGCAACGGCAGATTCAGTGGCCAATGCAGTAAATAACGCACCTCCGCCATCAGATAAGCCGGGTGTCGCAGAAGTTGCAATCACGCCCATGGAACTGGTGATGAAAGGTGGATGGATTATGATCCCGCTCATTATCCTTCTCCTGCTCGCGGTTTACTTTGCGATCGAACGGATGATTGTTATTTCCAAAGCAGGAAAACTTGACCGGCATTTCATGCACAACATCAAAGATTATTTGCTCAGCGGAAAAATTGATTCTGCACGCGAATTGTGTCGCGCAACAAATACACCCGTTTCACGTACGATTGAAAAAGGAATTTCACGTCTTGGAAAACCAACACGTGAAATCATCGAGGCTATGGAATCACAGGGCCGACTGGAAATCTCGCGCGTGGAAAAAAACATGCACATCCTGAGCATGACTGCACGTATTGCTCCGATGCTTGGATTCATTGGTACCATTGCGGGTGTTGTAACGATCTTTTATCACATTTCACTTTCGGGTGATATCAGTATCAAATCCATTTCGGGTGGTCTGTACCAGAAAATGGTTTCGTCCGGCGCAGGACTTGTGATTGGTGTAATCGCCTTTATATTCTACCACTTTCTGAACACTGCCGTGGATGGAATTGCCAAAAAGATTGAACGTACCAGTTTAGAATTCCTGGACGTGATCAACGAGCCGTCTAAATAATCTAACGCGACATTCCCATGAATCTCCGCAGAAAAAATAAAGAGGGCGCTGAAGTATTCACTGACTCGTTGAACGATATCATGTTCTTCCTGTTGTTGTTCTTCATCATCATTTCAACCCTGGTGAATCCGAACGTGATCAAACTCGATCCACCGAGTTCAGAGCAAACCAGCACGGCTTCAAAAGGTGAAGTAACGCTTGCTGTTGATGCACAGCACAATTTTTACGTGAACAATCTTCCGGTTCCGTTTGACATGCTTGAGCCAGTAATCCTGGCAGAAACCAACGCTAAGGAAACAAAAAGCGTAATTTTGTTCATGGACAAGTCATTGACTGTTCAGGACGTGGCAGACGTCATGCAGATTGGTTCAAAATTGGAAATAAAATTTGCGTTGTCGGTAAACCCATCTAAATAGACATACCATGACAAGTGCAGCTGTTGATTTGAGAGAGCCGGTGGATACACAAGCCCACACTACGGCAAGTATCGTTACCACAGTATTGGCTATTGTGCTTTTACTGCTATTGTGGTTCATTAAAATTTACACACCCATTCCACCTATTCCACCGGACAAGGAACCACCAACTATTGAATTGTACGTTGCAGGTGCAGCCGGAGGAAACAACATGGAAATGGGCGGAGGTTCGCAGGGAAATACAGGCGATCCCGGTTCACAGAATTCGGACGCAAATCCGAACCAGGCAGATCCTTCGAATCCCGGAGCAATTACCAATTCCAATTCAGATGCGGCCTATTCTCCGGCCAAACCAACACCGGGAAGCGACGAAGCTTCAGTGAGCGATGAAACCAAAGCGCTCATGGAAAAGCAGAAGAACAAAAAGAACAACACCAGCATAAAAATCGGTGGCGATGGAAGCGGTTCACCTTACTCCAGCGGAAAAGGTGATGATAACGGAATCGGAGTTGGACCCGGCGACGGTGGAATTCCCGGTCAGGGAGGCACAGGCGGTCCTACCAAACATTTCCGGAAGATTGTTTTCAAACCGGACATTGCCAACCCAACACAGGAAGAAGCAGTTGTTGCCGTAATTGTGCGTGTTCGTCGTGACGGAACTGTAGCGCATGCCGAGTACACACCGAAAGGAACGACAACAGGCAATTCACTTTTGCATTCGACAGCCACTCAGTCCGCGTACAAAATCCTTTTCGATGAAGATCCAAACGGACCGGAACTGTTGTTGCTCACCATCAACATCAACTTCACCTTAAACAAGTGACGTACGCGGAGACGCTGGATTACCTGTACAGTCGTCTTCCGATGTTTCAACGCATCGGTCCGGCGGCTTACAAACCCGATCTCTCGAATACCATTGCCCTCTGCAAAATTCTTGATAATCCCGAGGGCGGTTTCAGAAGCATTCACGTAGCAGGCACAAATGGGAAGGGATCAACGTCCCATTTGCTTGCTTCCGTGTTCCAGGCTGCCGGATATAAAACTGCGCTGTACACTTCGCCACACCTGAAAGATTTTCGCGAGCGCATTCGTGTCAACGGAAAAATGATCCCGAAAGACGAAGTCATTTCTTTCGTAGAGAAATACAAAACGCAATTCGAAAAAATTGATCTCTCGTTTTTCGAGTGGACGGTTGGACTTGCGTTTTATTATTTCCGCAAGAAGAAAGTGGATATCGCCATCATCGAAACCGGTTTGGGTGGAAGACTTGATTCCACCAACATAATTACACCCGAAGTTTCTGTGATCACGAACATCAGTTACGATCACATGAACCTGCTCG
>DATHKF010000247.1:0-2615 GCA_035489505.1 Bacteroidia bacterium
ATTGGCTTTCAGACAACCGGTCGATGGCTGTTTTGATTGTGGTTTTGGAAGAACTGGTTTTGGCGAGAGACAAGGCACTTTGTAAGTGGACTTTTGCTTTGTTGTTGTCGACGCCGGTGTAGAGATTGCCTAGTAGTGAAAAGTAAAGATGGTCATCTTTCAGCTCCAGCTTTTCCGCTTCGACGATTGCTTCATTTTTGCTTCTCGCTTTCGAAAGTGCATAAGTCCTGTTCAATGCCGCAACGGGAGAATATTCGATCTGCAATAACCGGTTGTAAAGCTGAAGAATGTTTTCCCACTTTTCTGTCGTGTCTTTTTTCTGCGTGTGCCAGAAAGCAATGCCGGCTTCGAGATGATATCTCGAAAGTTTTGTCCCGACAGAAGCGCAGTTGAGGTAATGTTCGCCGCGAATGATCAACGGCTGGTTCCAGAGATTTTCGTCCTGCTCTTCGTAGAGAATGATCTGGCCGTTCTGATCGATACGCGCTTCGAAACGGGAAGAATGAAAACACATGAGCGCAAGCAAAGCATTCGCCGGTGGTGTGTTTGTCGATTCATTTTCCACGAGCATCAACGTGAGGCGCATGGCTTCCACGCAAAGATCTTTTCGCAACGTGGTGTTCTGCGAATTGGAGTAGTACCCCTCGCTGAATAAAAGATAGAGCGTGGTCAGCACGGTTTCCAGTCGCGCAGGAAGTTCAGCTGCGGGAGGAAATTCGATTTTGACTTTATCGGCGCGGAGTTTTTCTTTCGCCCGCTGCAGGCGTTTGTACGTTGTTTCGCGGTTGGTCAGAAATGCATCCGCGATTTCTTCTGCACCAAAACCGCAGAGAATATTCAGCGACAAACCAATCTGCGCCTCCGTGGAAATGGACGGGTGACAGATTGCAAACATCATCTGCAACTGGCTGTCGTTGATGTTTTCGGCGGAGAGATCGATTTCCGGTTCGTGAGAAACCGTTCCTGATCGTTTCAGTTCCGGTGCAATTTTCGCGTTGAACACAGCACCGTGTTTCAGAAAATCTTTTGCTTTGTTTTTCGCAACGGTGTAGAGCCACGCTGCAGGATTTTGCGGAAGGCCCTTGAGTCCCCACGTTTCCGAAGCAAGAAGAAACGTATCGCTCGCAATATCTTCTGCAGTTTCGATATGCTCCATACCAAATACCTTACAGAGTACAGCTACAATTTTCCTGTACTCGGTTCGGAATAAATGCGGTATGAGTTCTTCGTTCTGCATGCGGTTGTTGAACATTGATCATTGTTAATTTGACATTGTGCGTTAAAAAAATGTCAAACGTTCAATGCTCAATGAGCAATGATCAACGTAACTCAGCCTCCCCCGGTTCACCGGAGAAGGCTGAGCGCATTACGAATGTAATTAATTCATTGGGAGAATCGTGCGCACTTCCACGGTACCGCCCACTTTCAGGATCGGGCAATCTTTGGAAAGCTCCATCGCTTCTTCCAGGGAATTTGCGCGGATGATGGTGTAACCACCTACGGCTTCCTTGACTTCAACATACGGTCCGTTTGTTACCACATTGTTAGGTTTCACCACGTACCCGTCGGGTTCAAGACGGTTGCCCGCATCGACCAGTTTGTTTTGAGCGGCGAGACTTCCCATCCAGTCCTGCCAGGGTTTCATCATGGCCTGCATTTGTTCTGGCGACATGGCCGGCTCATTGCTTACTGCGTCGCGGCGGAATACCAATAGAAATTCGTTCATCGGAAAATGGTGTTGAAAGATTAGTTATTTGAATGCAATGCTACGGCATTTCCTTCAGAATCAAAGAATCCGGCCATGTAACCAATCTCGTCGCTGATCTTTGTTTTCTCCAGCATGAGTTTTCCGCCGGCAGCTTCCACTTTCGAAAGTGCAACAGAAAGATCAGGATTTGCGTTCAGGTAAACTTTTGCACCGTCGGCGCTTGGCTTGTGGTGAGGACCCTGAACCAGGCCACCGGAAACTTTTCCGTTCATGTCTTCAGAAGGGAAAAAAGCCATTTTCATGCCCATCATTTCCTGTTCCTGCATTTTGATGCCGAATACAGATTCGTAGAATTTTTTTGCGCGGTTGATGTCAGATACTGAGATCTCGAACCAGTTGAGGGAATTGTCTGTGCTTTTCATTTTGAGTGGTTTTAAAGGTTTTTAGTTGTTATTTGCTGTAATGACGACTGAGATTTGAGGATTGGACAGGTTGGGGGGAATATTTTTTGAAAAAGAGGTTGATTCGGGAAAATGGACGCGCCTTCGACTCCTCCGGGCAGGTGGCGCCACAAAAGATTGCAGGGAAAAACGCGAGGTTGAAGGGGATAATAAACGAAAGGAAGCAAGGGAATCGCTTCGCGATTGGTGTTACTTAATAGGAACGCGGATCCGCCGCGGCGGACTACGCTCACGGCGCGGATTGAAACGGATTGACGCGGATGATCCGCCGCGGCGGATCGGATGAACGTGCGGATCGCTGCACGAAAATATGCTTGTAGAATGATATCATGAAGTGATATTTTCCATTCGCTCCGAAAGAGTCCCCGGGCCGTGCCGCGCGGGTTACCGTGTGCAAATAATGAGGCCGCCGTGGTGAAATAGCGCGCTTACTTACCGGGAATTTC
>DATHKF010000248.1:0-2313 GCA_035489505.1 Bacteroidia bacterium
AAAACATCGCTGTACGTGATCGAATCAAAAACCTGTGTCCAGAATAAATTCCAGCTGAGTTGTCCGTACATGCTCGCACCGAGATAACTTCCATACAATGCAACAGCATCTCCAAGAATCACGAGCAACGGAATCATCAATGTGGTTGCGCATACACGGGTCACAACAAGATATTTGAAGGGATTTGTTCCGGAAACTTCCATGGCATCGATCTGATCGGTGACTTTCATGGAGCCCAGTTCAGCGCCCATGCCCGAACCGATTTTTCCGGCACAGATCAATCCCGTAATTACCGGAACAATTTCACGCACGAGTGAAACGGAAACCATCTGCGGCAACCACGATTCAGCGCCGAACTCTACCAGCGTAGGGCGCGACTGCATCGTAATAACGAGGCCGATAATGAAAGCGGTGATCGCAACAAGTCCAGCGGATTTATACCCGACGAAATACGACTGGCGGACGAATTCGTTGAATTCGTATCGCGGACGAAATGCTTCAGAAAAAAAACGTCCGGCAAAACGTGAAAGCGCGCCGGCCTGATCGAGGAAAGATTTCCAGCCAGGTATAGGTTGTGTCATGCATGAGCCATGACGAAAATCATGCCCATGGGGAAATAGCATAATTCAGCGAAAAAAGCCTATAGCTTACAAACCAACTGGGTATTTGCGTAGACATACCTCCACAGTAATGTCCCCAATTTTTGTGATTTCAAACGGTATTTCCCTTTGCTTACATTTTCAGGATACGTACAATTATATTATATTTGTACGTACAATTATTGCTATCATGGACAACAAACTCACGTTGAAACTGGATCAAAACATTATCGAGCGGGCGAAAATATATGCATCACAGAAAAACACAAGCCTGTCCAAACTTATTGAATCATACCTTGAGATGCTTACCACTCCTTCTAAACCGGAAGATGAACCTATAAGTCCATTGGTAAAGAGTCTTTCAGGAATTGTAAGCCTGCCGAAAAATGCAGATTACGATAAAATGTATAAAAAACACCTGGTAAAGAAGTACGGAAAGTAGTATGACAAAAGTATTTGCTGACACCGACATTTGCCTGGATTTATTAACCGGGCGAAAACCACACAATGCTGCTGCCGAACGACTTTTCTCCTTAGCCGCATACGGCAAGATCAATATTTGCGTTTCGGCGGTGACCTTTTCGAATATTGATTACATTTTAAAGTCACAATACAAACGCAACGATTCCAGAAACGCAATTGGCACATTTAAGACCTTGGTTTCCGTACTGGCTGTAGACAGTAAAATAATTGACCTTGCTATCGCTTCTGATTTTTCAGATTTTGAAGATGCGATTCAATACAACACGGCTATCGAAAATAATATCCGGATTATCATTACGAGAAATCTTAAAGATTACAAGAAGGCTTTGGTTCAGGTAATGAATCCCGAAACATTCTTAGCTGGTCGATAATCTGGTTACATCAGCCCGGATCTACTCTCCGAACAACGTCCCCTTATCTCTTCCTGGGATTTTTCCAAGATGCTTGTACGCCTGGTCAGTTGCTTGTCGTCCGCGCGGAGTGCGCGTGAGATAACCTTCCTGGATGAGGAATGGTTCGTATACTTCTTCAATCGTTCCGGCTTCTTCGCCTACTGCGGTTGAAATTGTTGTGATGCCTACCGGGCCGCCTTTGAATTTCTCGATGATCGCCGAGAGAATACGGATATCCATTTCATCGAGACCATTCTTGTCAACGTTCAACGCGAGCAATGCGATCTGCGCAATTTCCATGTCGATAGAACCATTGCCTTTGATCTGCGCAAAGTCACGCACGCGACGCAGCAGTGCGTTCGCAATACGTGGTGTGCCGCGGCTTCGTCGCGCAATTTCAAATGCCGCTTCTTCGGTGATCGGAACATTGAGAATTCCTGCAGAACGCACAATGATTCCCTTGAGCACTTTCGAATCGTAATACGCCAGGCGCGATGTAATTCCGAAACGTGCCCGTAATGGTGATGTGAGCAACCCGGAGCGTGTAGTTGCGCCCACAAGTGTAAATGGATTCAGTGTGATCTGAACTGTACGCGCATTCGGTCCGCTGTCGAGCATGATGTCGATGCGGTAATCTTCCATCGCCGAGTAGAGGTACTCTTCTACAATCGGACTGAGGCGGTGAATTTCGTCAATGAAAAGTACATCGAACTTTTCGAGGTTGGTGAGCAATCCCGCAAGATCTCCGGGTTTATCGAGTACCGGACCTGATGTGGTTTTCATACTAACACCCAGTTCCTGCGCAATGATATTGGCGAGCGTGGTTTTTCCCAATCCCG
>DATHKF010000249.1:0-4848 GCA_035489505.1 Bacteroidia bacterium
CCACTCCTTCTTCAAATCGGCTTCCGAATGAATATTGTGTTTTGTTGAGGACAGTACTCTGCGTGGATACATTTCCTTTTCCTTCTTTTCCTGTTCCTTCCCAATGGGCGGTGGCGTGGCGTTTCATGATTGTGTTTTTAATGAGGAGCTAAATTAGCAAATAGTTGGGAGTCGGGAACTGAATGCTCAATCCACGTAGTGTCTCAGTTTGAGCATTTGATATTTTGACACGGCGACACGGCGCATTTTTACGGCATTTCTTATTCTAAGCCCAGGCGCTCACGGGGGATAACGGTAGCGCCGTGAGCGCCCGGGCTTAGATCGGGTTTGGTGCTTCTTTTAGCGCCGTGTCGCCGTGTAAAGTGAGACATTACCTCAATCCATCTTATCGATGTGGTTAAACCCAACCGCGATGACTATACCGGGCATGATGATGCCCAGCGGAGTCCAGTCTCCCCAGGTGATTATCACGATCTGCCCCAGGATCGTCATCCCCGTATAGAGATACACGGCCCATTTTTTCATCATCCACAGTCCGATCATGCAGATCAGTCCCACCACGCTCGACAATAAAAGAAAGGGTGTATACCATTCGCCGATCTTGTGGGCCACCTTGGCGTATAGGTCGGTAAGCATGAATGGAAACACGACCGCAGCACCGATAAATCCAAGGACGCAGAATACGGTAATAACAACAGGCCGTTCTTTTTGCGGTGGTGTTGGCGGATAACCCGGTCCATTCTGAGGAGGGTGATTTCCGTAAGGTGAATTCGGATTGTTTGGGTTTAAGCCGTTGTTTGGGTTGTTCGGGTCGTGGTAAGGAGTGGACATTGTTGGTTGGTTAATTGGCCAATGAGTTGATGATCGATAACGCAATATAACAGAAAAAGGTTTTGGGTTTAAAACCACATAGGGACATAGGTTACATAGTTGTAATTGTCAGGAAGGATAGCACACATCAGGAATTAATTGCCTGCGGCAATCTGTGGGGACTTTGGTGTACTGATATCGATGTTGGCTATGTCTCTATGCTCTATGTGTTTAATACATGTTCAGCCGCATAACAGAAAAAGGTTTTGGGTTTATAACCACATAGGGACATAGGTTACATAGTTGTAATTGTCAGGAAGCATAGTACACATCAGGTATACGGATATCTATGTTGTCTATGTCCCTATGTGGTTATACTTGCTCAGCTGCAATTTCCCACAGGTTCACTTCCTGTTCGAAGTTGAGCCACCCGGGAATGCAGGTGTAAGATTTTACGAAAGTAAAACCGACTTTTTCGAGGGTGCGGTTCGGTGCGGGATTGAGTGAATACGGTTCGCAGTACAATTTCTCCAGGCGAAGATTTTTAAAGAACCAGGGAATGGTCATCTTCACGAATGCTGTTCCGGTTCCTTTTTTTCGTCCACCATTTTGCCAGATGTGCAGGTGCATGAATGCTTCTTTCCCGAAAATGATTTTGTTGACGTTGGAATGACCAACCGGCACGCCATCCACTTCCCAGATCATGCAGTATGTTTTTTTCTCTTCGTACGATTGTGTGAGCTGTTCCGTCAACATCGCAGTGAATGCTTCGTGTGTAGGAATTTTGGAAATGTCGACACCCATTCCGCGCATGAAATCATGATCGGAATTGAGCCAATATTTGCAGAGGAAGGGAATATCGGATTGAGTGATTTCGCGGACGGAGAGGTTGCTCATGAGCGAGATGTTGAGCAAACTTAGGGAATAGACGCCATTCGACAAGCTCATGGCAAGCGCCGCAGCAAAGAGCGCAGAGGAAAACGCAAAGGTTTTTGGTTAAGAGAATCGTTGTTCGATTTGTGTTGCTCATGTGTTACTTAATAGGAACGCGGACCCTGCGCGGAGCCTGTCATGAGCTTGTCGAATGGCTTATGGCGCGGATTGAGCGGATTGTTGCGGATGATCGCTGCGCGATCGTGTTGTTGCTGATCGCTTTGCGAAAAGGATTTGGAACGGATTTGATCGCTGCGCGATCTGTATCTATCACGCAAACGGCATAAAAAAAGCCCGCCCCGTTAAAACAGGGCGGGCTTCTCTTTTTAACAGCAGCAGCAACCGTCGCACAATGGACAGCAGCAACAAGCTGCGGCGACTGCAGCTCCCGCTGCAAATACGCCAAATAGTAACTTCATCATTTGTCGAACATTTTGATGAGTGAAATTATTTAGTTAGTTGATTTTGGAAAATGAACTAAACAATTTCGGGTGGCTGCCAGCAGTCCGACAGGTAAGTGGAATTCAGTTTGTCGTCCTGGAGAAGATATTGATTGGCGATGGAATACGCAGAAACGTTGAAGTTAATTTCTGTGATGCTCTCGAAAAAGCAATGACAGTTTTGCATAGAACAACATGGCGTACAGCACGTGTTTCCGTTCGTTTTGTCCTCCGTTGATTCTTTCGAAGTTTTCTCAGCAGTGCAGGTTGCTTCCGCAGTGCAGCACGAAGGTTCTTTTTCTTCTTCGCACGTTGCAGTACAGATCACTGGTGATGTAACCAGGAACGTGAGGTAAGCCGCAAACAGAAAAATGAAAAATTTCATGGCACAGTAAACCTAAGCCATTCCGGGTATTGATCAAAATCGACACACAATTTCCTGTGGTCTTTAACACTTTTTTGCTCTGGGGATGTTACTCGGCTGATTCGGGAGGAGGAGTCTGCGTCAGTTCCCGTTCGAAGAAGATCAATTCTTTTTGAGCGGGGTCTTTTTGTGCCCTGCAGTAATAAACCCGGTCGACATAGCGCCTGATGACCAATCTTACTTCGGGGTCTGCGATTGCGTAAACAACAGATCCTTCTTTATACTTATTATCCATGCTGATCGTATTGGAATGGTTTAAAGAACTCAAAAAATGGTCCTGGGTTCTGCGGCGTTGAAAAGGCCTTTCATTCAGGCATCAAGGTACGCGTAAAGATGCCACGGGAAACATCCGGTTGGTTTTAATTCTCTCTGCGTAGTCAGAAGAGCAAATACTTTTTTACTTTTTCGTTTCCGGGAAAGAAAAGTGTAAGGTTTTGTAAAGCAGGTCATTTTTTGCCCGGATCCGTGAAGCGCTGCATGATTGCGGAGAGGATCGAACCACCGAGTGATTGTATACCATCGGCATTGTTCGCGACTTTGGCTGCTACTATGGTTTCCGCTACAATCCCAACCAGTTTGACCAATGGATTGTGGCTGCCCGCCGTGAGCAGTTTCTTCACAACAAATCCAACAGCGACACCGATGGCTGTATGAAGCAGCGAAGGTTTTGTTTCTTCGGGAGCAGTCAATTCCTTTATACTGCTTTTGATGATATTGATCGGTTTCAGGCTCTCCAAAGTTTCGCGGAGATGTTCTTTCAGTTGCAGTCCTTCCTCTTTATGTTCGGCTTCTTTCAGGAGGATGAGTTGCTTCAGTGCGGATACTGCGTCGGGTTCGTTCATGGACCGGTTAATTCATGGCTTCAAGCACAATGGAATTCCGGAGCGGCTTTTTGATCCAGCGGTTGCGGAAGAAATGCAGCAGTACACCGAGTGTGACGTAGAAACCGCCTACAATAAAAAAACCGTAGTATACTTTTTCCAGCACTTCGCCGAGCCATAGGGCAACCCCGATATTCAGAACCAGGAAGCACAGCACGAATGATGTAACTACGGCCAGGCGCGCAACCAGCGAGGAAATCAGATCCGCAGATTTGTCAATGGCCTTCAACCTGAACAGTTGCGCACTGGTTTCGGTGTAGTGCGTGGTCTTTTCAAAAAGATCTTTGATAAGTTCTGCCTGGTCCTGCATGGTTTAAATGATTGGAAAAGATTTCGGATTATTTAGATGGACTATGACCAGCCAGTTCACTTGCTTTTTCTTTCGCCAGGTCAATTTCTTTCCGGGCCTCTTCCATCAGGGCGTCGAATTTCTCTTTGAGCGATTCGGCAAGGTCGCTGGTTTTGCCGGCAATTTTTCTGCGCGTTACGCTTCCTTTATCCGGTGCAAAGAGAATGCCCAGTGTTGCGCCAAGCGCTGCACCGATGAGCAATGCGCCAATGATCTTTCCCGTATTGTTTGAGTCTTCCATGATGAAATGTTGAATGATAAATTATAAAAATGAATCAGAGCTTTCGTCCCTGGATAATCCGAAGGATAACTGCAATCAATGCAACCACAAGCAGGATGTGAACCAGGCCGCCGGTTCCAAATCCGACGTAACCAACCAGCCATCCGATGATGAGGATTACTGCGATGAGATAAAGAAGATTTCCCATGATGAAATAGTTTTTTAGAGATTATTCCCGGAAGCCGGGATTTAATTTTGTTTTTGGTGTATTACAAAAAGCCTATGGTTGAACCATGTGAAATTCTTTCTTGTCGTTTCCGTCCATGTAGTAGTACCAGAATTGTTTTTCTTCCAGTTTGAGAATAACCATGGTGTATGTGTCCTGGTTGGAGTTTCCGGTCAGACGGATTTCGTTATCGTGATTCTGGAAAGTCCAGGTGCCTGTTCCGGAAAGGTTACCCCACGAGTACGAATAGGCGCCGTCTTTGGAAAAAGTTTCGGTATAGCCTGACAACAACGAAGTATAATCGTCGCCGTTGACTTTGTAGTTGTCAATTTTCCAGGTGTTGGCTACGCGTTCCGCACGGCTGCGAAAACTCACTACCGGACCGTCGGGGTATTTGGAACAACTTTCGATCGTTGGGACCAGTATGGCTGCAAAAATGGAAAGTATAAGTGGGATGCGATATTTGGTTTTCATGGGTGTTATTTTAAAAAATGTAAAATGGATAAGACTATAAGTGAAATGCAAGACCGATTGTGGACTGACCCGTTGAAAGATCGAGGTACAT
>DATHKF010000250.1:0-4400 GCA_035489505.1 Bacteroidia bacterium
TCCGTTCTATGTGCAATCGAATATCTTCCGGATTCTAGCAGCAGAAAATCAAACCGACGTATACATCAACTGTAATCTCGTTGTGACGCTCGACAAAGGAGAATATTTCGATACACTGCTCGGTATTCCTGTTCACATTACCTCAACACGCGCCATTGCTGTAGGCCAGTTCGAGCGCGGCTCTGATTGTAGTTTTCAAATCGGTGACCCGAATTTTTTAATGTACAAACCATTGCCGTACATGGCCACTAAACGCACATTCAATGCGCTGGTGAGCACGCTTCCGAATAATGTTTTTCCATATCACTTTGTAACAGTCTTTGTGCGCACTGTCGATGTCAATCTTGTTCTGCTCGACAACGTGGCGGTTGCTTCTTCATTCGCACCTGTTCCGGCCAATCCCTCTTATTCGTTCGGTGTGATCGATCTTACCGGCGGCACACATACACTCGAGTGCGACAGCGGCTTTTACGCTTTCGTAACCGGGTTCCGGAATTACGATGCCTACAGCTATTTTCTCGGGTACGATGGCGTGCGCACATCCGATTCTCTTTTCCTGCAGATCACTTCCGACTCGCTGTGCATGAATAAAACGATTCATTTTTCGGGAACATCTGCATCCGGATCTGCTTCATGGATCTGGGATTTTGGCGATGGCAATTCTTCTTCGCTCCAAAATCCTGATCACGTGTACACCAGCGCAGGAACGTATCACGTAACGCTGGCTGCCATCGATGGATCGGGTTGTCCGTATTCTACTGAACAGACGATTGTCATTGAAGATTGCACGCCACCACCGGCACCCGAACCCGAGTGCGAAATTTTTGTCCCGAATGCTTTCTCGCCAAACGGTGATGGACAAAACGATGTGCTCTGTGTTCGCGGCTGGTGCATCGAGTCGATGGATTTTTCAATTTACGATCGCTGGGGAACACGGGTTTTTACAACAACTACGCTTGCTGAATGCTGGAACGGAACGTACCAGGGAATAGCGTTGGAGGCAGCTGTGTTTGTTTATTCGCTCAATGTGACACTGGTTTCGGGAGAAGTCATTGTGAAAAGCGGGAATATCAGTCTTATCCGGTAAGGCTGGTATTGCCGCGAATCCCGGAACTTTTGCGCGGCAGAATGTCCCAAACCGGCTCCTTTGCCTGCATCCAGCCGGATCAGCTGCGGCAGATTGCAGAGAAAAAATCCCCATTCGTCACGCCACAGTCACCAATTTGTCAAAAAACCACAAATCGATTTCGAATTAAAATAAACCGGCACCACCAAACGACCCTAGAGTGTAAATTTGTACTCTAATGCGAAGTGGGCCTCCAAGTATCACCGGGATTTTAATTTTCCTTGGGTTTTTATTGCTGATCGATCTCTACGTGTTTTCGGCTGTCAAGACTATGACAATCGGACTCGAAACACGTACGCGCAAATACCTTCATTGGGCGTATTGGCTGATCAATGTTTCATTGATCGTGTGGTGCGTGGCCATATTTCTTAGCTCATCTCCCGAAAAAGGAATGCCCCGCGCACTGATGACCTGGTTTGGTGTATGGGTCATGTTTTTCGTGCCGAAGCTTCTCATTTTTGTGGTGATCGGTGTGGAAGATGTTGTACGCGGACTCCGCGCGATTTTCGCTCTGGGTTATAACGCCGTGAGTGATACCGGTGGAATGTCACTCGGAATCAGTCGCCGCCAGTTCCTGAGCCGCGCCGTAGGAGTAATTGCATTGATTCCTTTCCTGGGCATTGCGCATGGAATGATTGCCGGTCGTTTCCGTTATCGCGTGCGAAGAGAAACATTATACTTCGATGATCTTCCTCCGGCGTTTGATGGATTTACAATTACACAGATCAGCGATATTCATATCGGAAGTTTTGATCCGGAAAGTCACCGCGATGAAGTACGCGCGGGATTAGCGCTCGCGCAGGAACAGAAATCCGATCTCTTTGTTTTCACCGGCGATTTAGTGAATAACCAGGCGGAAGAAATGCTGCCGTGGAAAAACGAGTTCGGTGTTCTGAAATCTCCGTACGGACAATTTTCCATTCTCGGTAATCACGATTACGGAGATTATCTCTACGGTTTCGATCCTTCGCCGGAGAAAACAAAAAACTTTGAACAGCTCGTCGCTACGCATGGAGAAATCGGGTTCAACCTGATGCGCAACCAGCATACTGTTCTCGAAAAAAACGGCGAGAAAATTTATCTCCTCGGTGTAGAAAACTGGGGCAAAGGATTCAAACAGGAAGGCAAATTGAATCTTGCGCTGGACGGCGTTCCTGGCGATGCATTCAAAATTCTCCTCTCACACGATCCATCGCATTTCGATGAAGAAGTAAGCAAACACGAATCTCAGATTCATCTTACGCTTTCGGGTCACACGCATGGCGCACAATTTGGTGTTGAAATTCCCGGCATCAAATGGAGCCCGGTGCAATTCCGTTATTCACGCTGGGCCGGAATTTACAACGAAGCGAAACGCTACCTCTACGTAAACCGCGGATTTGGGTTTCTTGGGTTTCCGGGACGCGTGGGGATTTGGCCGGAGGTGACTGTGCTTACGCTCAAAAGGAAATGAGCTAATGGGTTAATGTGCTAATTTGCTAATGGGTTGCGGTAAGAAGCACGATTAATGCTGACTGTTCCTACAGGATGAAATGATCGCGCTAAGAATTTTCTGAATCTCTGTCACCTTACCGGGAAGTGGTCCTGGATCCGGAAGATATGGCGACTCTTGACAAAGCAGAAGCCAAAACTCGGTTTCAGCAGCTTCCTTGGCCGCAATCTTTAATTTGTGTACAAAGTCGTTCTTGCTCTCGGGTGATTGCGCTTCCCGCACATTCGCACCGATGGATGTTCCACTTCGAAAGAGTTGATTGGCCAATGCAAACTTACGTTGCTCCTCCAATGAATGTGTGAACGCAACGATGTCGAGGGCAAATTGAAACAAATGATCTAAAATCGGATTTCCTGAAGCTTTCATATAATTTGGTTTAGTGAAAAAAACGGCGGCAAAGGTATAGCCAGCGATTTCACAAATCCAAATACTTTTTTTGAAAACGACCTTTTACCGTAGGTAAGATTTTTTCCTGGTCGCCACTTACACATCACCCCATTAGCAAATTAGCACATTATTTTATTGGCACATTACGTCATTAGCACATTAGTTGACGCGAAAGCCGATGAGTAACATATCATCCGTCTGCTCATACCCCTTCCCGTCATCCGAAGGATAATTCATCCAATCCATGATGGTTTTTTCGAACGTAGCGCGCTGCTGAGACATCGGCAGATCGTGATTGTCCATCAGCAATTGCTGCAGCTGTTTGTACTTGAATTTTTTTCCTTTCGGTCCGCCAAACTGGTCGGCAAGCCCATCTGTGAAAATGTAAACGCAATCTCCTTTTTCCAGCTGAATGTTGTGCGACTTGAACGGACGCTGATCCGTGATGTATGCACCGATTGGCTGCTTATCTCCGCTGAACTGCGTAAGTTCTCCTTTGCGCACGAGGTATAACGGGTTGTTCGCGCCGGCAAATTCAAGCTTGCGTTCTTTCATGTCTACTGCGCACATCGCAATGTCCATTCCGTCTTTGATGGAAAAATCGTCGCCGGCTTTTTGCTTCAATGTGCGGATCACACCTTTGCTGAGATAATCCAGCGCCTGTCCCGGATCATTCACGGATGATTCAGTAAGCGTTTGCTCGAGAATGGTATGGCCCACAATACTCATGAACGCGCCCGGCACTCCGTGACCCGTACAGTCCAGCGCTGCGATGAGCGATAGTTTACGTGGCGCTCCTTCTTTCGGCGTAGTGGTTACCGTGTTGGCCCAGTACAAATCGCCGCTCACAATATCTTTCGGTTTGTAATACACGAAGAAATCGTCGAAGACTTCTTTCATCTCTTCATCCGTCGGAAGAATGGCCTGTTGGATGCGTTTCGCATAATTGATACTGTCGGTGATGTCCTTGTTCTTTTGTTCGATGATGTGCGACTGAATCGCAATCTCGTTTTCCATTTTCAGGCGCTCGGTGATGTCACGCGCGTAAATTACAATCGCAGGACGGCCGGCAAACGGTGCAACTTTGGCAGAGCATTCCACCGGCAGAATTTCACCATTCTTTTTCACGAATGGAATGTCTTTGTAGATCAATCCTTTTTTCTCCCACACATCGGCTACAATGCTTGAGCTTTTTTCAAGCATATCTTTCGGGTGAAGATCAAAAAGTTTCTTGCGGAGAATTTCTTCACGCGTATACCCGAGCAAAGCTTCGGCTGATGGATTGGTCTGGTGAATTCGTCCGTCTACAATATCAATCACGATCAACGCGTCGTTCGCCTGGTCAATGATGCTCTGGTAATTGACAATTTCCTTCCCGGTTTTTTCGGCCTGCAG
>DATHKF010000251.1:0-6695 GCA_035489505.1 Bacteroidia bacterium
CTGTCAAGAATTATAACGTTATAGCCCAAGGGGCTGTGTGACGGCCTGCAGTGAACGAAATTGGACACACTGTAACAGTGATTTTTGTCATTCGTTTTGATCCCGGAAGTTGATGAATAATCTTTGCATTATGAAAGTTGAACAACACGAGGAAATAGAAATAATTACCCGTTGGGGAAAGTATAAGCATAAGAAACCATCAAACAGGGGAATGTATATCGTGTTCGGTATTTTAATTACGGCTATTGCAATCGTATGCGTTTGCAAACTTGCTTGATCTCCTTAACACCTGAATCTGCTTGCAGATTCCTCCGCGCCGTGCCGCGCGGGTTATGGTTATCAAAAAAACAAGCGCCGTGCCGCCGTGTCGCCGTGGTGAAATTACCTGCGCACCATCGTAACGGAATTTAATGCTACACTATAAAACAAAAAACCTCCCCGTGTTCAACGGAGAGGTCTATTCTAAATTTAGAATTTTCAATTCATCATTCGCCGTTAGGCGATCACCCACGTCTTATCTCCGGACAAAATATTATCCAAAGACGTTTTGCCTTTCTTCGCTTTCGCTTCTTCAATCTGCGCGTGAAGATCATCTTCGTACGTCGAACGTTTCTCCTGGTAGAATACTCCGAACGGACGTGGCATGTGACCTGCATGTGCCGGATTGTCGAACATCCCGGCAAGAATCATTGCCTTCATGCGATCGCCCTCGTCGTGGATCCACAGACCTTCAGCAGATGCACCGCCTGCGAGATCAACGATCACCGGCTTAGTGCCTTCCAACTTGATTCCGTGTTCATTATTTGTTCCGTAGATCAGCGGCTTGCCGTGCTCAAGGAACAAACACTCTTCCTTCTTGGTTTCTTTCTCGGTATATGTGAAGAAAGCTCCGTCGTTGAATACAGGGCAGTTCTGGTAGATCTCTACGAACGCAGTGCCTTTGTGCTCGTGCGCGCGCTTGATCACAAACTGCTGGTGTTTCGGATCGCGGTCGAGTGAACGCGCTACGAATGTTGATTTCGCACCAATGGCAAGTTCTAAAGGATTGAACGGTTCATCAACAGATCCCATTGGGGTTGATTTCGTTTTGATCCCTTTTTCAGATGCCGGTGAATATTGTCCTTTCGTAAGACCGTAGATCTGGTTGTTGAACATCAGGTACTTGATCTCGAAATTACGACGCATCAAATGGATGAAGTGGTTGCCACCGATAGAAAGCGAATCTCCGTCACCGGAAATCAACCATACATCCAGGTCGCGGTTGGTTGCGCGCACACCGGATGCCACACACGCTGCACGTCCGTGAATGGAGTGTACACCGAATGTGTCCATGTAGTACGTGAATCGTGAAGAACAACCGATACCGGAAACGAATACGTAATTCTCTTTCGGAACGTTGAGATCAGGAAATATGCGTTGTACCTGAGCAAGAATTGCGTAGTCGCCACAACCGGGACACCATTTCACATCCTGGTCGGAAGCAAAATCTTTCGCGGTCTTTTTTGCTGGAACTGTTGTTGCTGTTTCTTCGCTCATAACTATTTGCTGTTAAGTATTTCTACGATTTTCACTTTCAGTTCATCAACTGTGAACGGCAATCCCTGCACTTTGCTGTATGTAATAGCAGGGATCATGTACTTCGCACGGATCAGTTGTGCAAGCTGTCCAAGATTCATTTCCGGGATCATCACCTTGTCAAACTTCGCGAGAACTTCTCCGAGATTTTTCTGGAATGGATTCACGTAACGAAGATGAACGTGTGCAACGTCATGTCCTTCTGCGATCAGTTCACGTACTGCAGTTTTAATTGCTCCTGCAGTCGATCCCCAACCAAGTACGCACAGTTTCGCATTTTCTTTTCCGCTGTCAACATGTGCCAATGGAATGCTGTCTGCGATCTTATCGATTTTCGCCTGGCGCAGGTGAACCATTTTCTCGTGATTCATTGAATCGTAAGAAACGTTTCCTGTTTCGTCCTGCTTCTCGAGTCCGCCAATGCGGTGTTCAAGACCTGCAGTTCCCGGCTTTGTGCGTGGACGAACTCCGCGCTCATCGCGTTTGTAGGGAAGGAATTTTCCTCCCGGATTATTATTCTCTGTAACGAACTCGGCGTTGATCGGCTTCAGTGAATCTGCACTCGGAAATTTCCACGGCTCTGATCCGTTTGCGATGTAACCATCGGTCAACAGCATTACAGGAGTCATGTGTTCCAAAGCAATCCGTGCAGCTTCGTAAGCGCAATCAAAACAATCTGCAGGAGTTGACGCAGCAATTACAGGAAGCGGTGCTTCACCGTGACGGCCGTGGATCGCCTGCAAAAGATCGGCTTGTTCTGTTTTTGTAGGAAGACCGGTTGAAGGCCCGCCACGCTGTACGTTTACAACAATGAGTGGAGTTTCAGTAATCACCGCAAGACCCATGGCTTCCATTTTCAAAGCAATACCGGGACCTGATGATGTAGTAACACCAAGCGCACCAGCATACGATGCTCCGATTGCAGAACAGATGGCTGCAATTTCATCTTCCGCCTGGAAAGTTTTCACACCATTTGCGCGGTACTTCGACAATTCGTGAAGAATATCAGAAGCAGGCGTGATAGGATAAGAACCAAGGAACAACTGCAATCCGGCTTTTTCTGCAGCGCAGAGCAAACCGATAGAAGTCGCATGGTTTCCTGTGATCTGGCGATAAACTCCCGGAGGCATTTTCGCTACATCAACTTTCCAACGTGTGGTGAATATTTCTGTCGTCTCTCCGTAGTTGTAACCCGCTTTGAGCGCCGTGATGTTGGCGTTCATGATTTCCGGTTTCTTGCCGAATTTGTCGGTGATAAATCCGATGGTATAATCCATCGACTTGTCGAACATCCAGAAAAGGAATCCGAGAACGAACATGTTCTTCGAACGCTCAATTTCTTTCATGCCAAGACCGGTTTCTTTCAAAGCTTCTTTCACGAGCTTCGTAACATCGATCTTGTAAACCGTGAAGCTATCCAGCGATCCGTCTTCCAACGGATTTACACCTTCCGGATATTTGGCAAGGTTCAGGTTCTTCTTATCGAAGCCTGCGGTATTCACGAGGATGATACCGCCTTTTTTTACTTTGTGAAGATCACTTTTGAGACCGGCAGAGTTCATTGCAATCAGTACATCGTACTCATCTCCCGGTGTGTAAATTTCTTTACTTCCGAAATTTACCTGGAAACCGGAAACTCCGGCTACGGTGCCAGCCGGGGCACGGATCTCTGCAGGGAATTCAGGGAATGTACTCAGGTCTTGTCCAAAGAATGCAGACGTATCTGTAAACTGTGAACCTGTAAGCTGCATACCATCTCCGGAGTCACCGGAAAAACGTACAACTACATTTTCGGCATGCCTAACCTCTACGGATTTGCCGGCCTTCTTCTCAATTGTGTCCATGATTTATTTGTAGTGATTTCAAACGTGTAAAGCTTCCTTCTTCGCGGTGAGTTCTTCTGGTGTTTCAACGTGGTCCGGATCAGGGACACAGCAGTCAACCGGGCATACCGACGCACATTGAGGCTCGTCGTGAAAGCCAACACACTCTGTACATTTATCTGTAACGATGTAGTAAAAATCAGGTGAAACAGGATCGTGAGATGCATCAGCATCGCCAGAAAGCCCCGACTTCGATGTGAACGATCCTTTTACCGACGTTTTATAAGCAAAACTCCATTCAGCGTTCGGCTCGTAGATTGCTCCATTCGGACATTCAGGTTCACATGCACCACAATTGATGCAGTCCTCGGTGATCTTAATTGCCATTTATTTCAGCGTTTTTTTTTGAGGATTGATAAATCTTACAAATATGCGAAATACGTGAAGTTTTTCAAAACTTTTTTACCATCATATTTACGAAATACAGATATTTACCCTTTGCTAATCAAAACCTATTAACACGCATGGATTCAGCAGCATTAATCATGCTTATTATCTGCGGTGTGGCGTTTGCCGGAGGCGGAATTTTTCTTTCTAAAGCACTTGCAAAATCGTCGAAGAACGTTGTAAAAGGTGAGGCATACGAGTGCGGAATTCCAACGTCAGGAACTTCGTGGATTCAGTTCAACGTAGGTTATTACCTCTTCGCCTTGATTTTTCTTGTGTTCGACGTTGAACTCGTGTTTTTGTACCCCTGGGCCACAGCGGCAAAAGGCGCCGGAATCGTGGGCTTCGTCGAGATTGTGGTATTCATGTTCATTCTCTTTATGGGATTATTATACGCATACAGGAAAGGAGCGCTGAAATGGATGTAGAGAAAATGGGAGACCCGTTCCCCGGAACGGTTGATCCAACGAACGACGGTGGCATTCTCGTCACCAAACTGGATGATGCCATCAATTGGGCCCGTGCAAATTCACTATGGCCGTTGGTTTTTGGCACCAGCTGCTGCGCCATCGAAATGATGTCGGCGGCTTCTGCGAAACACGACTGGTCGCGTTTTGGATTTGAAGTGGCACGCGCAACGCCACGACAGGCCGACCTGATTATCGTCGCGGGAACCATCGTGATGAAAATGGCGCCGGTATTGAAACGTCTTTACGATCAAATGGCTGATCCGAAATATGTGATCGCTATGGGCGCTTGCACGATTTCAGGAGGGCCGTTCTTTTACAATACATACTCAGTAGTAAAAGGTGTTGACCACGTAATACCGGTTGACGTTTACATTCCGGGATGTCCGCCGCGTCCTGAAGCATTGCTTCACGCGATGATCACGCTCCAGGAAAAGATCAAACAGGAGCCGTATTTCCGCAAACCGAAACTTGCAGAGTAATGACGCGGGAAGAACTTATCCAGGAAATTACAGCGCTTGAGCCTTCAATCACTTTTGAAGAGGGCGGACAATTCCTCAACGGAAATATCGAAAGCACGCTTTTGCTTCCGCTGATGACGCAACTGAAGAACGATCCGAAATTTTCATTCGATTATTTGTTCTGTCTCACCTGCGTCGATTATAAAACGCACTTCACCATGTTTTATCACATGCGTTCGTTGACACACCGCCACGAAATGGTGATCAAGGCGAAGATTGCCGACATCAATCACCCGGCGATCGACTCCGTTGTTTCGCTCTGGAGAACGGCAGATTTTCACGAGCGTGAAGTGTTTGATTTATTCGGCGTAAAATTTTACGGCCACCCCGACCTCAGAAGAATTTTCCTCGACGATAACTGGCCCGGCTTTCCCTTGCGGAAAAGTTACGAGGACGCAAACATGATCGAACTCTGATGAATAATCTTTTAGAACAGGATCATATCACGGAAGATGGCGAGTTCGTCATCAATATCGGACCGCAGCATCCGTCCACGCACGGCGTATTGCACCTCAAAGTGTGGCTCGACGGTGAAACGGTAAAGAAATGTGAACCGCATCTCGGTTACATTCACCGTTCCATTGAGAAAATGTGCGAGAGCTTGTCTTATCGTCAATTCATTTTCTCGACCAGCCGGATGGATTATCTCTCGGCGCACATCAACAACCAGGCGTGTGCCCTTGCCGTTGAACTCGGATTAGGAGTAGAGGTTCCGGAGCGGGCAAAAGTGTTGCGCACGATTCTCGCTGAGTTAACACGGCTTGCATCACACGCACTCTGGTGGGGCTGTATGGGACTCGATCTCGGTGCGGTGACACCTTTCTTTTACGCGTTCCGCGAGCGTGAAATGATCAACGACATCATGGAAGAATCCTGTGGTGCGCGTCTGACACAAAGCTTTATTATTCCCGGCGGATTGATGGCTGATGTACATCCGAATTTTGTACAGAAGACCAAAGACCTCGTGAAATTATTCCGCCACAATATTCTTGATTACAACAAGCTGCTTACGGGCAACGTAATTTTCCGTGAACGGACACAAGGTGTGGGCATGCTTTCGAAAGAAGATGCGATTTCCTGGGGCACGAGCGGACCCGTTGCACGTGCATCGGGTGTAAGCTGCGATGTGCGCAAGTATTTTCCGTACGATGCGTACGACCGCGTGCAATTCAAAGAAATTGTTTCGGATGGTTGCGATTCGTGGGCGCGTTACCTCGTGCGCATTGAGGAAATGCAGCAAAGCTTTGACATTATTGATCAGTTGATCGACAATATTCCCGAAGGAGATATTGTTGCCAAAACCAAAGCGGTGATCAAGCTTCCGAAAGGAGAATTTTATTCGAAAGTTGAAACTGCCCGTGGCGAACTGGGTGTAATGCTCGTGAGCGATGGCGGTTCAACACCTTACCGTTGCAAATTCCGCTCACCGAATTTCTCGAACCTTTCCGCATTGGGTCACATGGCCAAAGGCGCAAAGCTCGGAGACCTTGTTGCCATGATGGCGACACTTGACCTTGTAATACCAGACGTAGACCGCTGATAGTATGATTACGATTAGTGAAATAATACATAATATTCACGTGAGCCTGCAAGGCGCAATCACCAGCGATCTGCTGTTGACGGTGACCGAGATGACCATTGTGGGCATTGTTTTGCTGGGGTCGCTCGTGATGCTGAGTTTCGGACTCGGGTACATGGAGCGTAAAGTGGCAGCGTTTATGCAAATACGTCTGGGACCGAACAGGGTAGGGCCGAAAGGTTCGTTGCAGATTGTTGCCGATACCATTAAACTTCTTTTCAAGGAGGGTTTAACGCCAACCAGCTCCGATAAATTTCTGTTCAATACTGCGCCGTACATCATG
>DATHKF010000252.1:0-4706 GCA_035489505.1 Bacteroidia bacterium
GAGATCGTCGAGATCATCGGGGATGGCAATGCGCGTGGTGATGTCGAAGATGGGTAAGATACTCTTTGGTATTAAAATATTGGGGTATAAAAGTTCATGTTTACGGTTACACGCGCAATCCAACAATCAACATATCATCCACCTGCTCCAGGGAACCTCTCCAGCTTTCGATGGTGGTATCGAGAATACGTTCCTGGTCGCGCATGTCCTGGTCCTGGATCGACAAGAGCATGGCTTTCATTTGCGTGAGCTTGAATTTCTTGCCCTGGGGTCCGCCAAACTGATCGGCATACCCGTCGGAGAATAAATACAGTGTATCACCAGCCTGGAGTTTCAGCGATTGGTTTCCATATTTTTTCCCTTTCTCTTCTGCGAAACCTCCGATGGAAATTTTATCCGCTTTGAATTCCTGGAACATTTTTCCGCGGAAATGATACATCGGGTTGAACGCACCGGAGTAATGCACTTCCATGAGTTCCGGATCGTACGAGATCAATGCGATGTCAACACCGTCGCGCACACGTACATCGTCGATGGTGTGCCGCATCTTGTCGCTCATCAGGATATTCAGTTTGTCGAGCACAGCTCCCGGACTTTCCAGTTCGTTGCCTTCAATCGCGCGGGCGAGCATGTCATTCGTTACAATACTCATGAACGCACCCGGTACTCCGTGTCCTGTACAATCGACAGCAGCCACCCAATAGCGACGCTTGCCATTGACTTCAACGCTGCGGAAGAAATAGAAATCACCGCTCACGATATCTTTGGGTTTGTACAGGATGAACGAATCACTGATCACCTTGCGCATTTCGCTTCCCGGGAGCAGCATCGCGTCCTGCAAACGTTTCGCGTAACGGATACTGTCCGTAATTTCTTTGTTCTTCTCCGCGAGCTCTTCATTTTTCAATGCGAGTTCCTGTGTGCGTTCGTCAACTTTCAACTCCAGGATTCTCTTCTGCTTTTTCAGTTGCCGTGTTCTCATCTGGTCGAAACCGTAAATGCAGAAGATGACGAAGATGGTCATCAGTCCGTAGAACGTAAACGTTTGCCAGAACGGAGGCTTCACAAAAAAAGCATACTTCACCGGTTCTTTGTTCCACACACCATCATTGTTGCAGGCCTTCACCATGAACACATAATCACCGGGAGGAAGATTGGTGTACACGGCTTCGTTCTGTTTCATCGGCAGCGGCGACCAGTCTTTGTCAAAGCCTTCGAGCTTGTACAGGTAACGTACTTTTTCCGGACTCGTCAGACAAACACCGTTGAACACAAACGTAATGTGATTCTGATCGTACGTGAATTTTCCTTCTTCCGGAAATTCTGCGTCCTGCATAAATATTCTCAGTCCAACGATATTCGTCAGCGGTTCGGTATTGTTCGGAACATTTTCTTTCGGATCAAAACACACGGCACCCATAATCGTTCCGTACCAGATTTTTCCATCCGCATCAATACTTACGGCATTCGGGTTGACTTCAACGCCGAGAAATCCATCGTTCTTTCCGTAATGCGTAAACGCGCTGTCCTTCGTATTGAAACGATCAAGTCCGCGACCGGTTCCGATCCAGATGTTGTTGTCCTTGTCGGCAATCAACGCGTACGGCGACTCGGTCGACATTCCATCCTTCGTGCTGTAGTTGCGGAATGTACGTCCATCGTATTTGTACAACCCGCCACCGTAAGCACCAAACCAGAGGTTGTGGTCCTTGTCTTCGTTGATGCTGAGAATAAACCGGTGAATGATTCCGTTCTTTTCGTCGTAGCGTGTGAACGATTTTCCATCGTACACCGACAAATATCCGCCGAGCGCGCCGAACCACATGTTCCCTTTGCTATCGCGGAAAATACGATACACGTTGTTGCCGCCCAGTCCATCATCTGTATTAAAATTCCGGAACGTTTTTGCTACGGGATCAAAACGCGACGCGCCTTCTTTTGTTCCCACCCAAATGTTTCCGCGTTCATCGGCGTTGATGGCGTACACCACGTCACCCGCCAATCCATCGGCAGTGGTGTATGTTTCGAAACGTGTGCTTCCCGGCGCAAGACTGCTGATTCCGCCGTATCCTGTTCCGACCCACAGCGTGCCGTCGTTTGTTTCATACAGCGAAAGAATAACGTTGCTTCCCAGGCCGTCGGCAATACTATAGTTCGTTGCAGTGAAACGTTTGTCGTTCGATCCCGGTGTGGTGAAAAAATGCAATCGCGTAAGACCGTCGTTTGTTCCCAGCCATACGTCTCCGTTCTTCGATGCGCAGGTCGCCCACACGATGTCGTTGTTCAGTCCGTCCTGGCGATCGTAAAGTACAAAGCGTTCACCGCGGTATTTGTTCAAACCTACATCGGTTCCCAGCCAGATATTTCCTTCGCGGTCTTCGATAATGGCTTTGACGTTGAAATAATTCAATCCCTGCCGCGTGTTGTAATTTTTCACGATGGCCTTATCGAGAGCAAGCGTACGATTGGGAACATTCACCGGCGTGATGCGTGTTGCTCCGCCTCCCGTAGTTCCGATCCAGATGTTTCCGCGGCTATCGGGGCAAATGGTTTCTACAAAATCGGAACCGAGTCCGAGATACGCGTTGAACACGCGCATGCCGGGAAGCAGTGTGGGAATGTTTCGATTGATAAATCCTTCCGGAAGCTGGAGTGCGATCACACCTTTATCGGCGGTACCTACCCAGATTTCTTTTCCGCCGTTTGCCAATGAAAAACACGTGATCACGTCGGTTGGAAATCCGCGCTGTGCATTCATTACTTCGTACGCCTGCGGAGAACTGATATCGCCTTTGGTATCGCAGATCGTTAAGCCATGATCGGTGGCGATCCACATGTTTCCGTTCGCGTCGAGACAGAGGTCGTACACATTCATGCTCGGAATGCCTTCGTTCACTGTAACGGTGTACATGCTGTTCTTCACCGGATCGTAAATGAAAATTCCGGCGCCTTCCGTGGCGATCCAATAGAAACCCTGCGGATCCTGCGTGATTGCAGTGACGGTTCTGAAACGCGTGTACTCTTCGAGATTGAGCGACTCGAATTTTCTTGTCTGGTTGTTGTAACGGCTTACACCACCGGCCCAGTGTCCGAACCAGATGTCGTTCTTCGAATCTTTATACGAAACCGTTACCCAGTCTTCAGCAAGTCCATCTTTGCGTGTGAAGTTCTCGAATGAATTTCCATTGTACCGCGACAAGCCCGCCAGTGTACCGATCCAGAGATTTCCGTTCTGGTCCTGGGTCAGGGACTGCACCTGCGATTGCACCATTCCTTCCTCCACGCTGTACTGAACAAAACTGCTGGTTTGCGCAGAACTGCAAAAGGGAATGACGAGAAAAATCAGCAGTATAAGTTTCTTCATATATTAATTGTGGTGGTACGCGTCAAGGCTTTCCTTGTATATTTTTTCTTCCACTTCCTTTTCATCGATGTAGAAATAAGTCGACCACCAGTATTTAACCGTCTTGAACATTGTGCGTTTACCGCCGGGCCAGCTGATGACTATTTCTTTCTCGTCGGTCCAGAAACCCTGCAATGTTGTTGTCACATAATGCGGCGATGGAATGTAATTCAACGGTCCCGAAGAAACCACGGGCTTCAATCCTTTCACATTGAGATCGCGTTCTACCCACGCGGCTGTTTCAATTAATTTTCTTACCTGGATCGCGCGCGCCTGGCGGTTGGCTCGTGTTTGCCGTTGCCGTTCTTTTTCCTGCTCAATCAGGAATTCGCGTTGCCCTTTTACTTCTGCCTGTTTCCGTAATGCGCTTACCACCGAATTGACTTCAGCGGTTTCCTTCATCTTGTTGTATTTCTCCAGGTTGTTTTTCTTTTCACTCTCCGCAACCATTTTGAGCAGGTTGTTCTCGTAATTCGCCCGCACATTTTTGTTCTGCTGCTGCTGACGTTCCTTTTCCTGTTTTTCCCGCTCGAGACGGATCGCATCGGATTCCATTCCGGGATCGGGCGTGACCGGGTCAGACGGTTTCTTCGGATCATTCGAAGGTTGAGAAATTACCGGTTCGGGTGTTCTGTTATCCTGTTCATCCTGCAGTTTTTTCAACCGCAATTCTTCCTCGAGACGCGCTTTCTCGTCTGCTTCTTTTTTCAGCCGCTCTTCTTCGAGTTGTTTCTTTTTCGCTTCTTCATTGGGGTCCTTGAAAATTTCGTCAATGAAACGATACGCGGGATCATCATGAAATCCGTTTCCTCCATCGTAAATAACTTTGATGAACGGCTTCGTGGCATACAATTCAGTTTTCACTTTCGCATCATTGGGCGCGAAGAAAGGAATTTCGGCTATGTAATCGGGATAGATCCAGGATTTTTCCGGTGGTACTTTCAGGTCCATGGTCATGTACATGTCTACGCAACCCGGCGCTGCAAAATTGATCCGGTACGTATGCCCGATATCGATTGTGAATTTGAATTTTCCGTTTTTGCCTGTGGTGAGATTGATGATTTGTTTCCCGTCCATGAGTACGGTAACCGTTGCACCCGAAAGTGGTTTTCCATCTTTCGTTGCCGTTCCGAAAAAACGCATGTCGCCCTGGGCTTTCATCGCAACACTCAAAAGGAGCGTAACAACAAGCGCAAGAAGATATTTCGAAACGTGGTTTGGCAGGAGTACGGACATGGTGATTTCCTTATTAAAATTAGTACTATTCCCGCTACCAGACAAGGAGGTCAGGAGGCAGGATGGC
>DATHKF010000253.1:0-2670 GCA_035489505.1 Bacteroidia bacterium
CCGCGTGATTAACGACAGCATTGTTGAAGTGCGTTACAATACTTCTTTTCAATTAACTGATACTGCCGAATGGGATGACACGACCATCATATTTCAACATAACCAGTTCGTCAAATTCCGCTTTCACAAATCCCAACCCGATTCTGCATGGGTTCCTGATGCAGGTCACCTCGGTTTCAATGAAGACTACAATTTTTTCTACCCCGAAATCGAAATGATGTACGAACTCTACGATCTGAAAGAATCGGGAACGAAAAATCAGAAATACTTTTTACGTGGTCTCGAAATTGAACCAGATCCGTTCTTTCGATGAATAAAACTTTGCGGAAACTTTGCGTCCTCTGCGGCTTTGCGGCTATTCTAATACGCAATCCGTCGCGCCATCAGAAAACGCTGCTTGTAATACGCCATCGTCGTATACTCATCAATCACCACTCCGCGATGCGTAGAGTGAATGATCTTGATAGAGCCGGGCTGCACGTCGATAACGAGCGCAACGTGACCTACACGGGTAGAATTGATGTTCCGTCCTTTGAAAAACATGAGATCGCCTTTCTGAACGTCCTCCAGGCAGACCTCGGTTCCCTGCTCCGACATGCCCAAACTCGAGCACGAAAGCGCTACGCCCAGTTGTCCGAACGCGTGTGCTACAAAGTGCGAGCAGTCGAACCCGGTTACCGGGCTGTTTCCGCCATACTTATAAGGAAGACCGAGCGATTGTTTGCAGATGCTGATCACGCTATCGGTGATGGCCACGCGACGAATACTGTCGATGCGGACCTGCTCTACGGTTCCAGCTGTGTCATTTACAGGCACATACGCAACTGCTGAGCCGCCTTGTGTAGACGGGATCAGGAAGAAAATCAGAACTGCGAATGCAAGAACCTTTCCGAACATGGGCGCAAAAGTAAGACAATTGGCGGATTAGCAGGCGATTAGTTTTCCACAAGGCGTGCATTGGGGCATTTAAGCCACGAATTACACGAATTACGCCAATTTTGAATTCGCGTAATTCGTGTAATTCGCGGCCAGAAAAATCTCGCCGGATTCAGCTATTTTTGGAAAACACGCGCGAATAACCATGCCTTACAAAGAAAAAGAAACCGAAAAGCTGTTTTTCAGCATCGGCGAAGTTTCCGAAATGTTTGATGTCAATGCCTCCCTCATCCGGTTTTGGGAAAAGGAATTCGACATCATTAAGCCCCGGAAAAACAACAAAGGCAACCGCATGTTCACCAAAACAGACATCGAAAATTTCCGTTTGATCTACCACCTCGTGAAAGAGCGCGGGTACACACTCCAGGGCGCGAAGGAAAAACTCAAAGGCACAACGACAGAAGATGCGAATGCAAATGTGGAGATTGTGAAGTCGCTTGAGAAAGTGAAGGGGTTTCTGTTAGAACTTAAAGAGGAGTTGTAGATAGACGCAAAGCCGCAGAGGACGCAAAGTTTCCGCAAAGATTATATTTAGTTAGCAAAGCTTTGCGCTTTTCTTCGCGCACTTTGCGACTTTGCGTCTATTTCCTCCGCATCGCGCCATCATCATCAATCACCAATCCAGTTTCCGGAAAATCAGCCTTCGTCAGCGTCTGCATTTCTTTGATCACCTGTTTTTCGGAATCATAAACAGGACCGCCTTCACCGGGTTGTTTGATCGGAATAATTTTTCCGGAGAGAAATTTTCCGGTTTTTCGATCAACGTTTACATGGACGATCGGGGCGTAACCGGCATTGCCTTTGAGATTGAAACGCGAGTATGTACAGAAGTTGCCCATGCTGTACACAATGAAACGGTCTTTGTACAATTCGACTGCACGCGTAACGTGCGGGCCGTGACCAAAAACAATATCGGCGCCGGCATCGATCACTGCGTGAGAAAATTCGTAAACGTTTCCGCGGTTTTCACCGAGAAACATTTCTGTCTGGCGCGTTACGTGATTCCGCGTTGCACCCTCTCCTCCACCGTGAAATGAAACGATCACAATTTCGCAAGCGCTGTCGAGGATATGTACAATTTTTTTCGCGGCTTCAATGTCGCGGATGTCCTGTGTTCCGGTGTTCGGGGCAAACGCGGCCATGCCATACTTTACTCCGTTGTGAG
The DNA here is from genome assembly GCA_035489505.1 of Bacteroidia bacterium. Lineage (GTDB taxonomy): Bacteria > Bacteroidota > Bacteroidia > Palsa-965 > Palsa-965. Next base: position 2,102 of record DATHKF010000253.1, read on the forward strand.
TGAAAATCACATACGGTTTCGAAACGAGTCCCGCGAATTGCAAACCTGCTTTCGAAAGCGTCGCCATGGTCGATGTTCTTCCGCCTTCGCCAAAATCGCCCACGTGATTATTAGCTGTGCTGATCAGGTCGAAGCCTGCATCAACGAGATATTGCGCATAACGTGTTGGCTGACGAAACGCGTAACATTTTGCAGGATCGGAGCAGGACTTTACCGTTCCGCCCGAATCGAGAAAAGTTCCTTCTGCGTTTCCGAACATCAGGTCGGGCGACACGAGATATTCCTTCACCGGATCGAAAATTGTTTTGCCATCGTCAGGAGGAAGATGTCCGGCCGGGTAATTGGTGCCGATCATGATGTCGCCCACTCCACCAATCGTCAATGTATCTACCTGCGCATGTACTGTGAACGTGTACATGAAATATGCAGCGGCAAGAAAAATAAATTTACGCATCAGTCGAACGATTGGTTGGATTGATTGGACTGGTTGATGATCTGCAGGTATTCCGTTGGCGAAAGATCCAGGAAGTAATAACTCACCGGGTTCACTTTCGTTCCGTTACGGATTA
>DATHKF010000254.1:0-5817 GCA_035489505.1 Bacteroidia bacterium
CCTGGAACGGATCCGTATTCAAATGGTGTTTGTGGTAACACATCAATGTGCCACCGTTCCGGTGTTCGCTGTAAAGTTCCGAAGAGGGATAGCCGTAATCGATCGTCATTACGTATCCTTTTTTCAGCGCTGCAGATATCTCACTCATCCATTTTACGGCGTCGAGATTTATTTCTGTCCGAAATCCTTTTGGCAAAATAATATTCAGCTCCGCGAGATAATTTTTGAGCGCGTCACCCGCAGGCTGCAGGATTTCAATGAACCCATTGCTGTGATCAACGAAAATTTCCCGGAGTTCATCATCCATCACTACCATGTGAACCGGAAAATTATCGATGAGCTCGTTGGAGAATATGCAACCGGTAACCGGGGCGAGATCTCCGATTGATGCATGCCAGCTTACTTTTTCGTGGAGATGCGATCTCTCGCTGGAACGCATGGAAGGACTCCTCTCCACAACGCAGTAGCGCAGCTGCTCATAAAATTCCGGACGGTTGTGCAGGTAATCGAGAATATCGTGGCAGAGCAATCCTGTTCCTGCCCCGTATTCAACGATCGTGAATTTGCCTTTACCCATGTGTTGCCACATCTCTTCCATCTGGCGGGCGATCATGGCGCCAAAATGCGGCGTGAGATTTGCGCTCGTGTAAAAATCGCCGCCGGGTCCTATTTTTTCTTTGGGTGAAGTGTAATACCCCAGGCCGGGATAATACAAAGCCATTTCCATGAAGTCGCGAAACGAGATCGGTCCTTCACTTTTTATTTTTTGTTGTATGATTCCCGCCAGTTCCACGTTTCCTGAACACAATTTTCGGTTTCGTCTGATCAATAATCACTGCTTCATAAATATACGACTTCAGAAGATCAGCGTCAATGTCTTTCAGTGAATGAAAATCGCGCCAGTACACCTGTTTGCGTTTTCCTTTATCCAGGTAATTGCTTTCATCGTTCAGGTAATTGCCGTACTGGAAACCAAAGCGAACACCGTTCTGCGTTACACTTCCCCACGAAACTGATCCGGGCCAGATGAAACAGATCACTCGTTTTCGTTTATAGAACGGAACGTTGAACGAGATTTTTTCCTCCACATCCGGAATGCAATCGAACACAATTTTCCGCAAAGCTTCCGTGATCTTCAATTCATCCGCCGGAAGAAAATCAAGCAGTTCGTCAACTGTTTTGAAGCCGACGTTCTGCATTTTTTTCTTGGGTGATGAAGAAGATGTTTTTTTGGCCATTGATCCATGAATTCTCCGGGCTAATTTAGGAAAAGGAATTGCCCGGAGTATCTAAGAAAAGAGAATGAACAGAACGATTTTTTTTAGCCACAGATTCGCAGATTACGCAGATTGAAGGATTAAAAATAAAATTTATCCAATTATTTTTTTTAATCTGCGTAATCTGCGAATCTGTGGCAACCCTTAAATACTTTGCTGTCTACCCTTAATTTCGAGGGAACACGCTTTAACGTGCGAGGAGGTCTTAACCCTCCAATGGCTAATAACCTTTTCAGGGTTATGACCTCCGGTAATTTTCCTGGAACCAGTTTTTACCATACACCCGGTTAATTTTTCTTACCACGCGCCGGTTGTGAATGATGTAACGCAGTCGAGTAATACATCCAACGCAGACGATCCGGAATCCATGTTTGGTTACAGGCGCATCGTAATACGGACATGCATTTCCCACCCAATAATAAACGAGTTTTTTCTTCGCAAGTTTAACCGCTTTCGGATTCGTAGTGTCAACCTGTGCCGCAAGTGTAGCAGATCCCGACAGCAACAGGAAAAGTATGAAGCAGAAGGAGAGAAGAGGTGAGCGCATAAAATCGTTTACGTGATGACGTGAAATGCGAATTCCGGTTGCTTAAACATAAAACTTCACCGCAAGTTTACCACAGGTTATTCACCAATTCATGGGCTTAACACCTTGAAAAACCGGACTTTAACACCACCCGGGTTTCGCCTCCAAATTCCGTTACTCCAGACTCCACTCTAATTCGCTATCTTTGCCCGAATTTTAACGACAACTAAAATTCACTCGTTCTTATGGCGAATGCCAATTCACAAATTCTCGGAGAAGGACTCACCTACGATGACGTCCTGTTAGTCCCTGCTTATTCCGAAGTACTTCCGCGCGAAGTCAGCCTCAGCACGAAATTTTCCCGCAACATCACCATCCACACGCCCATTGTAACTGCGGCCATGGATACTGTAACTGAATATGCCATGGCTATTGCTATCGCACGTGAAGGCGGAATTGGGGTGATCCACAAAAACATGAGCATTGATGAGCAGGCCGAACAGGTTCGCAAAGTAAAGCGTTCGGAAAGCGGAATGATCCTCGATCCGGTGACACTTTATGGCGAGTCAACCATTGGTGAAGCCCTGGCTTTAATGAAGGAGCATAAAATTGGCGGTATTCCGGTGATCGACAAAGAAGGAAAACTGGCAGGCATCATTACCAATCGCGATTTGCGTTTCGAGAAACACATGAAGCGTTTGGTGAGGGAAGTGATGACCAGTGAAAATATCATCACTACGCACAAAGGATTCGATCCGAAGAAAGCGGAAGAGATGCTTCAGAAACACAAGATCGAAAAACTTCCGGTGCTCGATAAGAACGGAAAACTGATCGGGCTTGTCACTTACCGCGATATCATCAAGATCAAGGAACGCCCGAATGCTTCGAAAGATTCTTTGGGACGTTTACGCGTTGCCGCCGCTGTTGGCGTTACCGCAGATACTATTGAGCGTGCAGAAGCATTGGTTCATGCCAATGTGGATGCAATTATTATCGATACAGCGCACGGTCACTCGAAAGGTGTGATTGAAATGCTGAAGAAAGTGAAGAAGCAATTCCCTCACACAGATATTATTGTGGGGAACATTGCAACCGGCGACGCTGCAAAAGCATTGGTGAAAGCGGGTGCCGACGGAATCAAGGTTGGAATTGGTCCGGGATCGATTTGCACGACACGCGTCATCGCTGGTGTTGGTGTTCCACAATTCACCGCGGTGATGATGGTAGCAGAAGCACTGAAAAAGACAGGCGTTCCGCTCATCGCCGATGGTGGAATCCGGTATACGGGTGATATTCCGAAAGCGTTGGCAGCAGGAGCAAGCACCATTATGGCTGGCGGACTATTTGCCGGTTGCGAAGAATCGCCGGGCGAAACAATCATTTTCGAAGGAAGAAAATTCAAATCGTACCGCGGTATGGGCTCACTCGAAGCCATGCAGAAAGGTTCGAAAGACCGGTACTTCCAGGATGCAGAAGACGACATCAAAAAACTTGTACCAGAAGGAATTTCCGGACGCGTTCCATACAAAGGTTCACTCGCGGAAATTATCTACCAGCTCGTTGGCGGAATCCGTGCAGGGATGGGATATTGCGGAGCAAAAAATATCGAAGCACTGCAGAAATCGAAATTCATCCGCATTACATCTTCCGGTATCCGTGAATCGCATCCGCATGATGTGGTGATTACCAGAGAGGCTCCGAACTACAGTAGATAAGTATTTGAGTAGGCAAGTAGGCAGTAAGAGCGGGACTGCCTACTTGCCTACTTAAAAACTCTGCTTTCTACTCATTATATTTTTTCTTCTTGCGAATCCAGTTCAAACTCGAATCCGGCTTCGCTGCATGTGCCTGAAAAATGATCGGGTAACGAAGCGAATCAGGACTGTTGCGATGAAACGTCCGCGTGATCCACTCAATCTCGTCCTGCATAATTACACCTTTCAGGATGATGCGGTTGTAATTATTGCCCGTCATCCCGTTGGAGAAGCGTTCGAGTTCAATCGTATCGCCATTGATCCGGTAATTTCCCCAAGAATGTGGAGCACCTGTTTGAGCGAGTGAATCCACATCATCCGAACTCATCATATACTCACCAAACCATACGGAACCATCGCGGTAAAAGAAAATCGGTTTGACGCGTCCGTACAGGGCCCATTCCACAACCGGTGTATACCATCCATCAAAACGAAGCAACGGATGAGTGCCCGGCTGAAAATTTTTGTGGTAGATGATCGCAGGGTCATACGTGATGCACGTCGGAAGGAACATTCCGAAAACGATGGCAAATATGAGAAAACTTTTTTTCATTTATTCTATCGGAACTCCATCCATAAGCTTCACTTCTGATCCCTCCGCAAGCATCACAGAGAAAGGCTTAAGCGCATTCATAAACGCAAATTCTTCTCCGTATAGTGCTTTGAAATCGAAGTTACACGAAAACTCTTTCACCGGGTACGTTTTCCACCGCGGATGCCACACTTCATATTCGGTGGCTTTGTAGGGTTCAATCCGGGTGTAACCCCAGTAATGTTCAGTGATGAATTCAACTTCGCAGGCCACAGGAATTTCAACGGCGTTTTTGTCGGCAGTAACGCGCATGAAATATTCTTTGTCTTTCCCGTCGTCATCAAGGAAGCTAAAGTGTATTCCACCTCAATCGTCTCTTCACGTTCTTTCCACGTGTGATCCATCTCGAGCGTTTCGTAGTTCTCTTTGTACACGTACTTCGCAATCGCCGACACCATGACTTTCGGAACAAACTCTTTGATGAAAACAACGCCACGCCGCCACGCACCGTTTTTCGTCTGACGTTTTACGTAAAAACGAAAATTCACTTCTTCAAAATCCTGGTGAAACGGAATGGGAATGCCCTTGATGGTTGAATCGAGAAACATAAATCCGACCACGCTCACGTAACAGGTGTCGTTGTACGTGTCGAGCACCGTTCCATACGGAATGTACGGCACGAGATGATGTGCATTGATCACGTAATTGATGAGAATAAGTTTTCGCCACTCAGCGGTGAGAAAGGGAGACGCCATTGTTAAAGATAAGAAGAGTACTCTGCCACTAAGTCACGAAGACCCCAAGCAGCACGAAGTGTTGAAATGGGTTTATCCTTAGTGGTGCTTGGGGTCTTTGTGTCTTCGTGGCTAATTTTTTACTGAAACCAGGTACCATCCTGCCGTCACCCAGAAATTCCTCACGAAAGGAATCGCGCCAATAAATCCCCAGATCACCCGCGGTTTCATTTTGAATTTCGCTTCGTAATTGGGATTGATGAAATAACGGACACGCTTATCGATTTGGTAACCGCGCTTGTTGAGAATGCGCTCCAGCCGGTCGATAGAAATTCCGGTTTCTTTTATTTCGAGCAGACTTTCAATCGTTGCGGCGTTTTCGCCAAACATTTTCAGGATTCCTTTGTACAGGAATACGGGGAGAATATGAAAATACGGAAGCTTTGAAACGAATTTGTTTCTGCAGATCTGCTGGTGTCCGCCGTACGGCATGTACCAGGGCGGAAATGCAGCGAAGAAATGTCCGCCCGGTTTGAGATACTGTTTCAGTACTTCAAAAAAACGGTCCTGGTTGTGGATGTGCTCAATGACGTCGCGCGTAAATACGAGATCAAATTTTCCAAGCTCGTTCGTGTCGTAGATATCTGCTGCGATCAGTTCGATCTCGTTTTTGCGGGCATGATCCACGAAATATGTTTTCGCATTTTCAATTTTCGTAGCGGAAAGGTCAACGCCTACCACGCGTTTACATCCCATGTCGAGGAAGGGCATGAGGTTTCCACCTTCACCACAACCGATTTCAAGCACGTCGATGCTCTGATCAACCGGACGGATTTCACGCACGAAAGGAATCACGTACTTCTCCGTGGTGTAAATCTGCTCTTTGAAGTATTGCTCGCGATTGGCGTGGCGTTCCTGCATGACGAGGGCAAAGATAGGAAACGGTTTCGGGTGAAAAAGTTTTGGGTTGAGGAGTTTTGGGTTAAGGAGTTTC
>DATHKF010000255.1:0-2350 GCA_035489505.1 Bacteroidia bacterium
GGCCAGATGTGCATGTAGATGTACGTGAGCTGGTCCGGGGAATTATTCCGGTACGTCAGTTTCTCGTAACCGTGCAGCATGTGGTTTACATCATCGAGACGAACATCTATTTCAAAATGCACAAACTGTTGCCAATACCCCGGTGCGGCAGAAGCAGTCAGTCCAAAAACAAAAAGAAACGGGAGGAGAATAAGTTTTTTCATATTGGGCGCGTTTGTCCGAAGGTCCCTCCGGAGCATCTTGGACGGACAAGCCGTCGGGTATGTTACAATTTATTTTTTCAATGTGGTATCATCGGCAAATACTTCTTCCAGTTTTTCGCCCAATGCTTCGCCACGCAAATCGCGTTCAATGATCCGTCCTTCGCGGTCAATGAGAATTGTTTTGGGGATCGACTGCAAACGATACAGCGGCACAACCGAAGACTGCCACTTCATTAAATCACTCACATGCCACGACCATACCAGTCCATCGGATTTGATCGCGTTCGTCCATGCGTCTTTGTTCTCATCGAGCGAAACGCTGAATACTTCAAAGCCTTTGCCGTTATACTTCTTGTAGTTCGCTACTACGTTTGGAAGTTCTGCGCGGCAAGGTCCGCACCACGATGCCCAGAAATCGATGAGGACAATTTTCCCGCGCGTGTCAGAAAGTTTCATCGGTTTCCCGTTCACATCGTTCAGCGCAATTTCCGGTGCAGGTTGTCCTTTGCACATCGCCCGTTCCTGCTCAACGAGATCGCGGAGCATAACCACGTTGGGTGCAGTTTTGTAGTCTTTCTCCAGCGCGTTAATGGTTTTTTCCCACCACGCAAAATTATCGAACGGATCAAGCAAACGCAATGCAGGAATATTCGCAAACGACTCCGGGTGTTTATCCACGAATCCGCGCAGCCAGGTGGTGGCTTCATCCGCCATGTCCATGAGTTTTTCCTGCGTCTGGTTAAAGAGTGGTTCAATCACTTCCTTCTCGAGTTTCTTCACTGCCAACGAGTCAGACATCATACTCACCTGGATCTGGAAAGCGCGCTGGAGCGAATCGATGCGCCCCATGTAAGGACGACGGCGTTCATCATACTCTGTGAAATATTTATTGAACTCCAGGAAATGTTCCGTGTCTTTTGAACCGGTTGCGGTCCATGAATAACCGAGATTCAATGCATCACCGTTGAAGGTCATGGAATCTTTCGGTTCAAGAATGATCGTTGCGAATTGCGTTGCCGATTTTCCAACCTCGATGTTGTAAAAACCTTTGAACTCCAGTGTAGGCCGGAATTCAAATGATCCGTCTTCACCGGTCACGCAGGAATCCACGTAAATGAAATCGCGCTGGCTCACGTTCACGAGATAAATGGTGTCGCCGGCGCTGTTGGCCAGTTTCCCGGATACAATGGTATTTCCACCTGTGCGTTCTTCTTCTCCGCAACCTGTTGCAAATAGTACAGCAAGTGGTAATACGATACTGAGCGTCTTTTTCATGGATGTTCGTTAAGTACTTTAGTCACGAGTTCGTTTGCAATTTTCGGATCGGCTTTGCCTTTGGACATTTTCATGACTTCTCCCATGAACAATCCAACCAGGCCGGTTTTTCCGCTTTTGTATTCGGCAATTTTCGCAGGATATTTCGCAACCGCTTCTTTCACGATAGCGAGCAATGCACCTTCGTCGCTTTCCTGCACAAGGTTCATTTCCTCTGCAATCTGTAACGCAGTCTGACCCGCATTATTGATCATCGCCGGAAATATTTTCTGGCTTGCAACACCGAAATTCACTTTGCCGGAATCAATCAATGCAATTAATTCCGCAAGACGTTTCGCGGTGAGTTTAAAATCAGAAATGTGAACGGCATTCTCATTGAGAAATGATTTCACGGGTCCCATTACCCAATTGGCTGCAGCCTTCGCATTGGTTGTATTTTTCAGAACGTCCTCGTAGTACAACGCAATTTCTTTCGTGTCTGTGAGTACGCCTGCATCGTATGCCGAAAGTCCGAGTTTGGTCGTGTACCGTTCGATGAGTTCTGCCGGCAGCGGAGGCAATTCCGATTTTACACGGGCAATAGTTTCCTGCGTAACGAGTACCGGCTGCAGATCAGGTTCCGGGAAATACCGGTAATCGTTTGCAGCTTCTTTGCTCCGAAGCGAAAATGTAGTTCCCGTCACTGCTTCAAAACTGCGCGTGTCCTGGTCAACCTGCCCGCCCGCTTCGATAATATCGATGTGACGTTTCACTTCATGCTCAATCGCACGCTTCACGTTGCTGATTGAGTTCATGTTTTTCACTTCCACGCGGCGGCCGTATTCTTTGCTGCCTTTCAGCATCACAGAAATGTTTGCATCGCAACGCAGCGA
>DATHKF010000256.1:0-6192 GCA_035489505.1 Bacteroidia bacterium
TTCATCATTCCACGCGTGGTGTTTGGCGATATTGGTTACTTCCCGGCGTGGAATGATGAAGACACGGTTGTACAAGCTGCTGCAGACGCGCTGAACGCGAAATAGATCCGGGAGTTCGCCGAACTTATTTTTTACCACAGAGAATCACAGAGGTATTTCACAGAGTTTACTGAGTGCTCGTCAATGTATTTCCCTGTGAACCTCAGTGAAAAACACTCAAAGTTCTCTGTGGTAAAAAACAAAACAATCGCGAAGCGATTTGCGGAGCCTGCCCTGAGGAATCGAAGGGTCGCCGTGCCGACGTGGGAAACAGATAAGCAATGCGCCGTGTCTCCGTGGTTAAATTTTGCACACAAAAACAAGCCGTGATTTACCATTTCTCGTTCTGTTGCAAAACAAAAAACCGCACCGGTTTGGCCGGCACGGTTTCTATTCAAAAATATTTCCTGGAAATTATTTCTTCGGAGCAGTATCCGCATTCGCCGCATTGATAGAATCAATACGTGCAAGAGAATCGTTTTCACGCTCCATCTGTTCGATGAGCATGTCTGCTGTTGCATCAGCTTCTTTCGTTACAGAGTCCAATTGCAGGGAATCATTTTTCTTGTCTTCCGCAGATTGCCCGCAGGCAACAAATCCGGTTATCATCAGTGATGCGCAGAGGAGGGCGAATGCTTTTTTCATAGGTTTTGGCTATCGTTTGAGCCGCTAAAGTAATGAAAAGTTTGTATAGCGGCATGCGGCAGAATGGCCCTCGAATTTCTATATTTGTCCATAGGGCTTCTCTTGCAGAAACCCGTTTTTTGTGTCTCATATTTTAAACCCAAATATCATGGCTTTCGAACTACCCAAACTCCCGTACGACTACAACGCCCTCGAACCACATATCGATGCACGCACCATGGAAATTCACCATTCGAAGCATCACCAGGCGTATGTTACTAACCTCAACAATGCAATTGCCGGAACTGATGCCGAAAAACTGAGCATTGAAGAGATCTGCAAAAACATTTCGAAGTATGCACCGGCCGTAAGAAACAACGGTGGCGGACACTACAACCACTCCCTGTTCTGGACCGTGCTCGGCGCCGGAAAAGGTGGTGCTCCAACCGGTGAGTTGGCTACGGCAATTGACGCCGCTTTCGGAAATTTCGACACATTTAAAGCGCAATTTGCTGCAGCAGGAACAACCCGCTTTGGTTCCGGATGGGCATGGCTCATTGTGAATGCCGACAAGAAACTGGCCATTTCATCAACCCCAAACCAGGATAATCCGCTCATGGACGTGGCGGACGTAAAGGGAACGCCAATTCTGGGCCTGGACGTGTGGGAACACGCCTATTACCTCAATTATCAGAATCGTCGCCCTGATTATATCGCGGCATTCTGGAATGTGGTAAATTGGGATGAGGTGGCACGACGTTTGCAAACAGCTTAAGCACCTATCAATAAACCAACCAACCTACACATGAAAAAAATCCTGATTCTTGCGGCTGCAGTCTTCACACTGACGGTCGTATCACCTACACAAGCTGTTGCGCAGAAATACGCCGGACAGGTTGTGGTGGGTACTAACGGCGCATTCAGCCTCGTTGGACTTTTAATGACAACTACGTTTAAAGCCATTAACCAGGTTGAGGGACTCAGCACAAACGTAACTCCTGGAATGTCTGGAACTGTTGACTTTGGCGTAACCGATCGTTTCAGTATTGGCGGTGCACACTTCATCCAGGTGGCTACTGCAAAATGGACGTCTTATACCGATTCAAACGGTGTCATTAAAACCGGTGATTTTCACTACCGCATGATGCGCCAGAATACTGCGCTGCGTTTGTTGTTCCACTTCGGCGATAACGATGACCTCGACACCTATTTCGGGATCAGGTTGGGTTATTCCTACTGGAACACCAGCAGCAATGATCCTGACGTGGACCAGTTCCTTGACCTCGACAAGTTCAAGGGCAAATTCTGGCCACAGGCTATTTTCGGTGTTCGTTACTTCTTCATTCCCGTTCTTGGCGTGAATGCAGAACTTGCACTCGGGTTCCCGTACTACCTTTCGGTAGGGGTGAATTTCCGTTTCGGCGGAATGAAATAACCCGGTAAAAAAATGATTGAGGAGGGAAGGGAAACCTTCCCTCTTTCTGTATACTGCCGGATGAGAAAAAAAATTGCAGCGTATGTAATCGGTTTGCTGGTGGCGATGGCCGCTGGTCAAACGATGCGCGCAGCAGATGTTCTGCCGGTGAGAAAAGTCTTTGTGGTTTATGATACGGCAGGCGTGGATACCAATGCCCGGTCTTCAGATCGGACCGCGCCGGATCCCGACAAAGAATTCCGGAAAGAAAAACTCATTGCTGCCATACTCGCGTTTCCCATTCCGTTTGGATTTAGCGGGCTGCACAGAATTTATCTCGGGAGTGAACCGTGGATTCCGGTTGTGTATCTCGTAACAGGCGGCGGCGGTTTGGGTCTCATTCCGCTGATCGATTTCTTTTTCATCGTCACTGCCGATAAAGAAGAATTCAAGAAGTACGAGAACAACCCGAAGTTTTTTATGTGGGTGGATTAGATGGCTACTTCATCAATATACCCATGGAGAATGTAAACTTCCATGCGATAGGCATACTCTCTCCACCGGCGCTATGGCTGTAGTAAATACGCGGCAGGCCGAAATCATATATTCCCGTATCGCCACCGCTTGATTTAGCATAGCCAATACTTCCGGAAATATCGAAAGTGCAGATTTCACCGGCGATCATTTGCCGCCCCAGTGTAATCATGAACGCACCTGAATTGTAGTTCACTTTTTCATTGACAACGGTACCCATGCCGGTATTCGGATCGTAAATATATCGCTGCTGATTTGTGCTGAATGCAGAAAATGTGAGCTCGGGCTGAACGTAAAATCCGCCCAGGTTATAACCCCATTCCATTCCGGGCATCACCACTTCAGGTGTACGCTTCAGTCGAAATCCTACCCGGATATACGCGCCTTGTGAACGCTCTCCAAGGTCCCCGATCTTCGCGCCGATATAACCCACTTCGCCAATAACAGCGCGTGTTGGTGTCAATGCCTGCTGGTAACCCAGGCATACAAATCCAATCAGCGGGCCAAACGGACGGGTTGTGATCGCACGTTTGTAGTGTCGTGTTTTGTTGCCCGGAACAACAGACATGGAGTTGGGCTGAATGATCTCTTCGGTACCGTTTGCAAATATAATTTTGTAAACATCGGTTCTGCTGATCGTGTAAACCGGGCCGTCGAGGTTATCGTATTTGAGATACTTGATCTCCGACGTTCCGACTTCCGTGACCTTACATAAGATTTCGGTTTTGTCCATCTTAATGATCCGGTCCTGGGCTGCAAGACCAAGCGTGAAGCAGAGACAAACTAACGAGAAGATAAAGTTTTTCATGACCAGCTTTTTTTTCGATTCTGAAAGTTAAGACAAAATCAAACAGGGGTAGTTGACCTTTTCTGGCGAATAATGCAAGGCCGGGGAGAAAAATATGCGAAAAATGCAACCGCCGTAAAACCTTAAAACTTTGAAGGTTTTAGCGTGGCATCACGTGATTCTCAGTTTTAAGGTTTTACGGCTACTCTACGGTAACAGACTTCGCCAGATTCCTCGGCTGATCCACATTACATCCCCTCAACACCGCAATGTGATACGCCAGCAACTGCAGCGGCACAACGCTGATCAGCGGTACAAGTTTTTCGTCTGACTCCGGAACTTCAATCACGTAATCGGCCATGGTTTTTGCCTGTGTGTCGCCTTCGGTAACAACAGCAATTACTTTTCCTTTACGTGCTTTCACTTCCTGGATATTGCTGATCACCTTCTCGTACGAAGCGCCTTTCGTGGCAATAACAACCACCGGCATCTCTTCATCGATCAGGGCAATCGGCCCGTGCTTCATCTCTGCAGCCGGGTATCCTTCCGCATGGATGTAAGAAATTTCTTTCAGCTTCAATGCACCTTCAAGGGCTACCGGGAACGTATAGCCTCTGCCCAGGTAAAGAAAATTGCGTGAATCGCAGAATACAGAAGCAAGATATTTGATCTGGTCGTTCAGCTTCAGCACCTTTTCAATTTTTGCCGGAATCGCTTCCAGTTCGCTGAGCATTTCGTGGTAATGACGTTCGGTGATTGTTCCTTTGCGGTGACCGAGCAACAACGCCATCAGCGTAAGAACAGTAACCTGCGCAGTAAATGCTTTGGTAGACGCCACTCCGATTTCCGGTCCTGCGTGCGTGTATGAACCTGCGTGCGTGGTGCGCGGAATGGTTGAACCCACTACGTTGCACACACCAAAAATCGTTGCGCCTTTGGACTTCGCAAGTTCAATCGCCGCAAGTGTATCTGCCGTTTCACCCGATTGTGAAATCGCAATGATCACGTCGTCTTCATTGATCACCGGGTTGCGGTAACGGAACTCCGATGCGTATTCTACTTCAACAGGAATGCGTGCAAGTTCTTCAAACAAATATTCAGCAACAAGACCTGCATGCCACGATGTTCCGCAACCGATGATGATGATGCGTTTCGCATTGGTGAATTTCTGCAGGTAATCACGGATTCCGCCAACGGCAATAACACCTTCCTGTGCATTTACGCGACCGCGCATACTGTCTTTGATCGACCGCGGCTGCTCGAAAATTTCTTTCAGCATGAAATGATCGTAACCACCTTTTTCAATGGTCTCCAGCTGCATTTGCAGTTCCTGGATGTACGGATCAATATTTTCGTTGCGGATGGTTTTGATCACGAGATCACCTTTCCGGTTCACCACGGCAATTTCTTCATCGTCGAGGTACACCACGTTCTTCGTGTATTCCACGATAGGCGTTGCGTCTGAAGCAATAAAAAATTCTTCATGTCCGACACCAATCACCAGCGGAGAACTTTTCTTCGCAGCAATAAGTATGTCGGGGTTCTCTTTCGATAAGATCACAATGGCGTAAGCACCCACAACGTTGTTCAGCGCAATACGCACTGCTTCGTCAAGTTCCACTTTTTCGCGTTGCTGGATATCCTCAATGAGGTGAACAAGCACTTCGGTATCCGTAGCGCTTTCGAATTTATGCCCGCGCTTGATCAGCTCTTCTTTCAGTGGCCCATAATTCTCAATAATGCCATTGTGAATGAGCACGATCTTGCGGCTTCCCGAATATTGCGGGTGTGCGTTTACGTCGTTTGGCTCACCGTGTGTGGCCCAGCGCGTATGACCAATGCCGATCGTCCCGGACTTGTCTTTGCCTTCCGCGAATTTCTCAAGGTCCGCTACTTTCCCTTTGCACTTATAGACGTTGAGGTCGCTACTGATCATAGCTACTCCCGCACTGTCATAGCCGCGGTATTCCAGCCGGTGCAAGCCCTTCACCAAGATCGGGTAGGCTTCTTTTTTTCCGATGTACGCAACAATTCCGCACATAGCTTAAAGTTTTAGTTGATACGCGTGTATACCAGGCGCAAATACATTCGTGGTGGAGTGTCCGTTGGACCGGCACTTCCACTTCCGATCACTGACCTGCGCCCATTCTCCGTTCCGAATATTTCCTTCAGGTACAATCCGTTATTTTCTTCTTCACCGCTCAGCACACCCTGGATATACCGGGCAATGTTGATGCGGTATTGATTCGTGACTGTATTCAAACTTCCTCCGTAATATGTCGATGATTCAAACATATCGATCAGCAAATGTTCTTTCCCTACGGAATCTATAGACGTCAGAAACATCCGCGTGTTTAACGGGAAGTCTGAACTTGAACCCGGCTCACCTTCAATCACCAGTTCCGCTTTGTTGATCGCAATCGGGTAGCCCAGGTTTTTGTAGTTGTCGAGGAACGGGAAAGTAATTTTGGTTTTCACACCGGAGTTCGACTGAACGTAATTGGTTGTCCATGTAGAAACACCAGGCATATCCAATTGCTGCTGAACGTTACCAGATAGCGCAGTGGTAAAATCGTGCTGGTAATAGCTGTAAAACGCAGTGCCTGTATTCACGACGAATGTAAAAGTCCTTGCGGTAGTATCGTGGTAATACAACCTCAGTCCCGTCAGCGAATCGAGCATGTTGAAGTACAGCAATCCGCCTCCGGTGGTGCCTGGTGAAATATACAGGCCGTTCATAAAGGCAAGCCAGGCAGTATTGTTGGCGAGGTTTGTTCCACCGGACTGTGCAAAA
>DATHKF010000257.1:0-3677 GCA_035489505.1 Bacteroidia bacterium
CAAAGCGCAACCGAAAAAGCAAACGTGCTCGGTGAGGGCGACCAGGTTTTTGTGAAGGACGGAGAGAAATGCTGGTTCGTCCGTTTGGGCGACGTACGTCTTTTCGAATCTGAAGGAAATTATGTGCGCTTGTTTTTCGGAACATCACGCCCGTTGATCTTGCGTTCACTCAATTATCTCGATGAGCGATTGAACCACAAATCATTTTTCCGTGCGAGCAGGAAGCACATCATCAACTTACAGTGGGTCGACAATATCGAGAACTGGTTCAACGGCGGATTGCTGGTGAAACTCAAAGGCGGAGAAACCGTAGAGATCTCACGTCGCCAGGCAGTGAAACTCAAAGAAATGATGAGTTTGTAAATGCAGGCCGACAACTGGAGATCTGTCTGGCAAACGCCGGTGAAAAGAAATTATTTCATCGCGCTCATGTCGGGACTTGCAGTGATGTTTGTGGCCGTCTTTCTCACCATTGGTTATACCGAAACCCGTTCGGGGATAGTGATCGAAGAATGGGCCGGAGATTATCTCGGTAAACCGGGAAATTTTTCCATCCTGATTTTTTCATTGACGTACCTGTGCATCACGTACGCAATTGTCACGCACGCGAAACAACCTGTTGCGTTCATGCGATTGCTCAGCGCATACATGTTTATGCAGTTCCTGCGTGTGATCACGCTGCTCCTTGTTCCGCTGGATCCGCCGGCCGACATCAACCCGTTGTCCGATCCGTTTCTCGAATACACATTCTACAACGGACGCGTGAATCTCAAAGATTTATTTTTCTCGGGTCATGTGGCAACTGTTTGCATCATCGCCTTCTTCACAAAAAATAAAGTGATGCGTATCGTGATGTGGATCCTCACCCTCGTGATCGGGGCTTTACTCATTCAGCAACGGGTGCATTACATTGCCGATGTTGCAGCAGCGCCGCTTTTTGCCTGGGTAGCGGTTAAGCTTTCTTCGGTTTCTTCGAAGTCGCTTTCCTGAAATTCTTCATCCTCGATTTTGGACCAATCGCAATCAACCGGCGAAAGTCCGGCGAGAAGAATCATTCCACCGATACAAAGCAAAACAATCAACGAGTATTCGGAATACATAGGGATCTTGTTTGCACAAAGAACAGGCAAACATGTTATGCTACGATTAACGTGGCTTCAACGAATGGTTGTGCTAAAGTTAGCAGCCAATGAAAATAGTTGAATGGTGGCAATGGAAACGGGCTGATCACGCAACCGCTTCAGCGGTTTAATATTGCCCGGACTGATAACCATCAACAAACGTTTGTGTTGATAACACGAGATCAGGAAAAAATGCTTCGAATTCCAGGCGATACAAATCGTAATCTGCCCGCAACGCAATGGATGCTTTTTCCATGCGCGAAGGATACGGGGTTCGCCGTGCCATGCCCGAAAGCACGGAATGGATTCCTTCGATGTGCGCGTACGTTCCGAGCCAGTCGTGTTTTTTCATGAACGGCAACATGTACCGCGACTTATCCGGAAAATGTTCTGCAGCTGATTCGAGAATGGCATACACCTGTTGTGAATATTCATGCAGAGGAACAGGATGATATTTCTCCCACGAAGCGGCCAGGAAGTGATCGTAAAACACGTCGGAAATTACGGGGGCATAGTGATGGAATTCCGGTCGCAACCGTTTTTTGGTTTCCGTAACCACTGGATGTGTATCGGTGTAGTGATCAATAAACCGGTGCATGAGAATTCCCTTCCGGATTCCTTCCGGGTAATTGCGGTGCTTGCTTCCTTTAACGGCGTCTGCAATGAAGTTGCCGATTAAAAGATCGTGGCTGGTGCCTGCGAGGAAGAAATGGGCGAGGAAATTCATTGCGTAAAGGTACGATCACAAATTTGTATAAGGCGCCCCCTTGTTTAGCCGCATATGCTAAAACTAACCGTATGCGGTTAGTCGATGTCAATTTGCCTGGTGTATTTTCGTTTTTTGCAGCTACAAGCCGCATCCGACCATTTAGAAAGATTAATGCGGTGTTCGGAAAGTTTTTTGGCTTGTTGAATCTTAACGAACTAGATTGCGTGACATCTACCACGCATATCTCTATTTACAGGATATTATCAGTTCACCGATAATCTTCTGAGTAAACAGACTCGTTGAACGGTGCGATTCGCATCAGTCATGGCTCTGTAAGTGATCCGTATGCCGATTGGCGGTGGCGAGAGCGAAGGGAAGATCACATACATATTGAAATAAAAAACGACGCATAAAGGCGGCGAGATGTTTTTTGCATTCAGTTAACCCAAATAATACACATCTAAAACCAACCCATGAAAAAAAGCTCTCCCAATGCCAGGAACAAAATGTTTCTGCTTGCCGGAATGCTCGCACTGAGTATTTTCGGTTTTTCACAAAACCCATCAGTCCGTGTTTTCGAGGACTGGAACACTGTTTCCGGGACTCAGAACAACTTTCAACGCTCGATTGTCAGGTCGAAGGCACTTGGGGGCTCAACGTATTACTACGTCTGTGGTTCAAGCCTCAACTCTTCCGGAAATCATGACATGTTTGTTCAGAAGAAGAATTCTTCCGGTACGGTGCTCTGGTCGCAAACCTACAACGGCTCCGGAAACGGCAACGATTATGCCTCAGACGTGCAGATTGACAATGTGGGCAACGTGTACATCTGCGGAACTTATTACAAGGACGCAACGGATTCAAACAATGCGGTTGTAATTAAGTACAACACTGCAGGAACTCACAAGTGGACTCAGAGTTTTAACGGCGCAGGATCACGCCACGATGCGCTTGCAGCATTGCAAGTTGCAGGAAATGTCATTGTCACTGTCGGCACAACCTGGAAAGGCACAACAAACATGTACGATATGCTTGTCATCCGGTATGACAGCTTGGGCAATCAGATCTGGTCGCAAACGTGGGATCACGTCAATATGAATGATGTAGCCATAAATCTCTATAACAGCGGCACGAAAGTGTATATCGCTGGTGGGGCGCAATCCGCTATTACAACGTTCAAGTATGCTGTGTTTAACGTGAAGCTATCCGACGGTTCAGTTCAAGGATCAACAGTTACCGGTGGTACCGCGTTCGGCTTTGATCAGTTGACTGATATACAATGGGACGCAAATGGTTTTATCTACCTGACCGGCGGCGTGATCAATACGGGTAGCTTATGCGATATAAAGACCGTGAAATTGGACTCGACTTTATCAATAATCTGGAGTCAGACCTACTCGTCGTCCGGTGCATACGATGACATGGGAACGGGATTGGCAATAGATCAGGTTGGCAATGTTATCGTCAGCGGGTATCGAACATCATCTACAAGCGGGCAGGATTACGTCACGATCAAGTATTCGAGCGGTGGCGTTCAGCGATGGGTTTCGACTTTCGACGGCGGCATAAACGCGCAGGATAGTGCAACAGCAATTGTGGTCAGCCCAACAGACACCAACAAAATTTACGTAACGGGTTCCAGTTACAACGGTTCATCAAAAGACTACCGGACCCTGAAATACGATGGTGCAGGTAATCAGAAATGGAGCATCGGATTCAATAATTTTTCAAACACAGATGATCGTGCGACATCCATCGCACTCGATGATCTCGGTAATATTATTGTGAGCGGACAAAACAAGCTTGCGTGGAACAGTCACACGTATACCACCGTTCGATACGTTGAA
>DATHKF010000258.1:0-3900 GCA_035489505.1 Bacteroidia bacterium
TCAATGTCGCTGGAATAGAAAACGGTTGAAACCGTTTGGCAAACTCACTGTGTTCATTGCCGGGGGCTTAAGCCCCCGGCAATGAACAACCCCAGATCGCTCAACCGCTTAAGCGGTTTTTAAATAACTCCTGGTAACCAATGAGCCACTACCGAAATATCGGATGGCTTCCGGCCACAGTTGCTGAAAAATGGCCTGGGTAGAAACACGCTTTTCAATCCGAAAAACTACCCGATTTACCTGTACCATTCCTTCCATTTAAGCGCAAAAACACGCCATTCAAAAATGATGCTTGTGTGATTTTATCGGGCATAAAATTGCACAATCCAGATTATTTCTTTTATTTGTACAGCAAGTGATTGAGTCGGGGGACACATCATTTTTCAGGTTTAATTTTATTTGACTCATATCATTTATGAAAATCGTTTCATGGAACCTGAGGAATATTGGGCCCGATAAACTGACCCGGCAATTTCCAGCCGCATATTCTGCCTTCGGACTGGGTGGCAATGTTCTCGATTATATCACCAAAGTTGTTACCGGAAATGCGGCCTGGTCGAATATTCAATCAGCAAGACCCGCTGACATTTTCGTCATCATCGAATTAAGAACAGGTGGACAAGACAAAGGTGCCGACGGGAGCAACGGATGTCTTGTTGTGCTTCCTTCGATCTCCAATGCGTTGAACAGCGCTGTGGCTGCACGTGCAGATGTGCGCGGCAGTTATTCCTACAAATGGGTCAAACCACTCGTTACCGGATTTCGCGAAACCATTGGCATCATCTACAATGAAAAAGCACTGACACTGAAGACGAGCGAAATTCTGACCGATCTTATCCATGACACACCGCTCAGTCCACGAACGCCATTCGCTGCAGAGTTCGCGTTGGTATCGAACCCCGCAACGTCTCTTTACGTGGCCGGAATTCATTCGCCACCACCCAAGGGAACTTCGGGGCTGAAATACCGCGACCCGATCAATTACAACCGGCTGTTGATCAACACAGGCTGTTCAGGACAACCGGGTGTATTTTTTGCCGGGGATTTTAATTGCACCCCGTCGTCGTCGTTTCCCGATGCATCAGGCAATCCTGTAAAATCGTTTACCAATATTCCAACCTTTGGTACGCTGCTCGCGGATGGAACGAAATCCAGCTTACTAAGCAATTTGGATGATTCGCAGCAGCCCGCAGCATATCTTTCCGCTGCGTATGATAACATCATCTACAATTTCACAGCGCCGGCCTCCAGCACTGAAATAGTTGCCGACCTGATCGGAAATGCACGCGACATGAATTCCGCCGACACGCACACCGTATTTGCCGCCAACGAGGAACTTGTTTTCGATACGTACAGGGACACGTTAAGCGATCACCTGCCCGTTATTGCGGAGTTTAATTTTTAATCAAATCCATGGCCAACTGGAAATTTACCACGCAATACGGCGCCACCTATCCCGGGTTAGCCAGCAGCATCCTCAACGTACTGGTGTTTGACGTTCCCACAGGAAGTTCTCCTGTAACCGGAACAACATTCACTGCACCGCTTGATCTTGCTGCAACGGGCCCGGTGATGAACGTACTCGCAAGTCTGACCGGTCTCAGCACAATTCCCATGACCGGAACAGTAACTACAACCGGCGGTTCGCTCACCGTTACACTTACTTCTTCGAACAATACAGTCATCACAGCGGCCATTGCCAAATGCATTCCGCTGATTGGTGGAAGCATTACCCAGGATGCAGGTATCAGTATCAACAATGTAACACCCGCAGCGGCCAAGGCACCTACGACTGATGATATTGATCTGAATGTGACGATTACCATTGGCAGCAAAACAGCCACACTTGTTTCGCAGGTGCCCATGTCAGGCGGAATTTTTACACTCGACGTAAACCTGGTTGGCTTTGGAGTTAATCTCAGTGATCTCAATTTCCTCGTGACAGGAACACCGTTCTCATCGCTCTTCCCCAATACGCTTCCAACATCGTGGTACACCAGCGGAAGTACATCGCTGAACCTGTTGAGCCTTAGTCTTACGTTACATGCAACTACCGCACCCGCATTCAGTGTGCAGGTGAGTACCGTGTCTGTCGTGATCGGAATCGTAAACATTCCGATTTATCCGAACGGTATTTTCCTCGACCCGCTTGCAGTCTGGCTCACCGTAACCAGTCCAACCAATAGTCCAACCGTTGACTGGGGCCTTTCCGCAACAGCTATGCTTTATCCTTACGGACGGCAAACGAATCCACCAACTGCTCCTCCCGATTTCACGTTTGACATGGATCTGCAGTTACCCAGCTCCACTGATCCGACGTTTTCTGTTTCCGGCAGTTACGACAATCCATACAATCTTCCGGTGGCCACCATGCTTTCCGACCTGATGAACAGCGCAGGTTTCAATACGGGCATCGGTACGCAGATCACGCTCACCAAGTTTGATATTTCCAGTTCAGCCAATACAGCCACAGGTTCCATGACCGCGTTCACCGTAGACATTGCGATGAGCAGCCCGGTAGGAATATTTGCCAACCCGAATTTTGGCGTAAAAGATTTCACCATTTCCGTTGACTACAGTTCATAATACACCGAAGCGATGAGTACCACCTCCATAAATTTTGCAACTACGCTGGTGATCAGCGAACAGGACGTTCCCTTGCTGTCGGAAGTGGTGATCGGCGACGGCAGTTCCCAGGATGGAGTGAAGAACGGCTTCATCTTTAAACTGAACCGTCAGGCATCTGATCCACCGGTTACGGTGTTTCTCGGGGACATCATCGGTTTTATTGAACAGCAACTTGGCGCCGGTGTTGGTGCGCTTGCAAGCAATACGCAGATGCCTTTGATCACGCAGGCATTTCCGTCGCTCACCACAGCGAATTTTAATTCAACGAATCAAACGGTCGTGAACATTTATGAATTCTCGATCAACTCAAGCACCAATCAGTTTCTCTTCTCGTTCAATCTCAATGTCGAGAATGCTGATCCTTCACAAGGTTTAATTCCGCTGCCACCTGTACTTTCAAGCTGGCTGAAGATTAAAAATATTTCGGTTGCCTTTTCAGCCGCCAGTTCCGCTCCTGCCCAAGTTCACGCGTCTTCATCTCCGCTATAATGTCTACTACTGTCGATTTAACCATTGGATTAAACCTTGAGATAGGATCGGTTCCTGTTTCACTGAGCGCGCAGGTAAGCACAACACCCGACCAAACTGTTTACACCTTTGATGGTTGCGTGCAGGATGCGGTGATCAACCTCGGAACGTTTCTGAGTTATGTCGGTCAGCAATTCCAGGTGGATGTGCAGCTTCCTCCCGAACTCAATCTCCAGGCCAACATCGATTACGTAGCCGGACAAATTATTTACACCAAACCGGCAAACGGAAATCCAACCACAGAAGTAGGCATATCTGCACAATTTGAATTGCAGTACAGCAACGGAGGATCGCCTCAAACAGTCACCCTGAATTTTTACGCCGACACGATTGCTACCAGCGGGTCAACCACTCCTTCGTATGTTTTTGGTGCTTCGATAGAAACGGATCTGCAATTCAAAAATCTTCCGCTGGTCGGAGACGTTCCATATTTCAACCAATACACGCTGAAGAATATCGGATTTTCGTACACGAAAACTGATCCATCGCAATCAGGTCCGGTTTCATTCAACATTCCACAAGTGAACTCGTCGCCAAACCCGATGTACACGCGGACTGATCCAGGTGCAAAAAATGCATCCAATTATTCGATCAGCACACAGGGAGACCAGACCACGTTCAACCTTGCGCAAAAAGGATTTTCTTTCACCGCAGGATTAATGAAAGAAGGTTCTCCGACTGCAGCGGGCAATTTTTCGTTGCCTTTGTCAATGCCGGCGGCAGCAGCGCCACCTGTGGGTCCCG
>DATHKF010000259.1:0-6064 GCA_035489505.1 Bacteroidia bacterium
CCCAGTGCGAAACTGGAAATGATCATACCCTCGATGAGGATATGCGGTTTCTTTTCCATCAGGAAACGGTCCTTGAATGTTCCCGGTTCCGATTCATCGGCATTGCACACGAGGTGACGCGGAACGCCTTCTGGTTTTGCAATGAACCCCCATTTCATTCCGGTTGGAAATCCTGCGCCGCCGCGACCGCGGAGACCGGATTTTTTCACTTCTTCAACAATATCAGCAGCGGGCATCTTCAACGCTTTTTCAAGCGCGCGATATCCGCCGTGCGTTTTGTAACCGTTAATCGTTTCGATTCCCGGCGCATTGATGTTTTCGAGCAGGAGTTGCTTTCCCATATTATTTCTTGAGTTTCGTATCTGCTGGGTTAAACCAACGCGAAAACTTCTTTTTAAATTCTTCATGGCTGATCCCTTGACCAGCATCGGCTTGTCTCAAACCCTCTTCAATTCCTAGCTTTACGGCATCAGGAAGCAAATCCCATTCTTCTACAGAACGATTTGATACATGGGATTTATTATTTGCTTCTTTCACCGTTGATTATGCTTTAACGTGTTTTTTATCCCAATGCGTAACCAGTTCATTCTTGCTGCGGTAATCGCTCAGCATAGCATCGGTTTTTTCGCAGCTCATATTTTCGTGATACGTTTCTCCAACCTGGATGATCGGCGCGGTTCCGCAGGCTGCGAGGCATTCCACTGTCTTCAATGTGAACATTCCATCGGGAGTTGTTTCTCCAGCGGAAATGCCGAGTTTCTTTTCGATGTGGCGAACAAGATCTTCTGCGCCCAGCAACCAGCAAGGTCCTGTGCGGCACACTTCAATCACACATTTTCCAACCGGTTTGAGATTGAACATCGAATAGAACGATGCTACTTCATACACCTCGATGGATTTGATGTTGAGGATTGACGCCACGTAATCCATGGTTGGCGCAGAAAGCCAGCCGTCAAATTCCATCTGTGCAAGATGGAGAATAGGAAGGATCGCAGACTTCTGTTTTCCTTCCGGGTAACGACGCATGATGCGCTGTGCCAGCGCCAATGTTTCGTCAGAGAATTTTATTTCTTTAGCCACAGTGCTAGAGTTTTTCTTGTGTTTTAGTTGTATGCAATTCTATCCAGACAATACAAGCGATGCAGGCAGCCGTAATTGCACCGCAACCGGCTGCAGCACCGGAAACGCCCGGGGACCAAGATCCATAACGATCGCCATAGTACCATACGGCAAAACCGCATACCGCTCCAATTGCGGCCAGCGCTTTCTGCATGATATCAAGACGTTTGGTTCTCTGCATTATAGTTTGGTCTATGCGTCCAGTTCTCCGGCAATCACATTCATCGAGCTCATGGTCAGGATCGCGTCGGATAACATCGAGCCTTTGATGAGTTCTGGATATGCCTGGTAATAAATAAAACATGGTCTGCGGAAGTGAAGACGATACGGTGTGCGTCCGCCGTCACTCACGAGATAAAATCCTAATTCACCGTTACCGCCTTCAACCGCGTGGTACACTTCGCCTTTGGGAACGTCCATTTCTCCCATTACAATTTTGAAATGGTAAATGAGCGCTTCCATCTTGTTGTACACGTCTTCTTTCGGAGGAAGAAAAAACTCAGGAACATCGCCGTGAAAAATGGGATCCTTGCGGTCAATTTTTTTCAGGGCTTGTTCGATGATGCTGAGCGATTCCCACATTTCGTGTTCGCGTACCATGAAACGGTCATAGACGTCGCCTTCTTTACCGATCGGAATATTGAACGTAAAATCTTCGTATGAAGAATACGGATTCGTTACGCGTACATCGTAGTCAAGTCCTGCAGCGCGGAGATTGGGTCCGGTGAAACCGAATTCCAATGCGCGTTCCGGTTTGATGGGGCCTGCGCCAATGGTACGCTCCATGAAAATCCGGTTACGCATGAGCAGGCTTTCGAATTCTTTCAGGATGCGCGGAAACTCTTTCATGAAATTGTCAATCTTCGCCCAGACATTGTCGGGCCATTGACGTTCAAACCCGCCAATACGGCCAATGTTTGTAGTCAAACGTGCGCCGCAGATGTCTTCGAAGATTTCATAAATTTTTTCGCGCCACTGGAAAATGTAGGTGAAGCCTGTTAACGCGCCGGTATCTACGCCCACAACCGAGTTGCAGATGATGTGATCGGAAATGCGTGACAATTCCATAACGACGATACGCATGTACTGTACGCGTTTTGGAATATCTGCTCTGATGAGTTTTTCAACGGTCATGTCCCAGCCCATGTTGTTGATGGGCGAAGAACAGTAATTCAAACGGTCGGTAAGCGGCCTGATCTGCGCATAGGGACGGCGCTCTGCGAGTTTTTCGAAAGCGCGGTGAATGTATCCAATGGTTGGAACGGCATCGCGGATAATTTCTCCGTCCATTTTGAGGACGTTCTGAAAAATTCCGTGTGTTGCAGGATGCGTTGGCCCGAGATTGAGCGTGGTATACTCTTTCTCTTCCGCTTTTGGTTCTTCCTGTGTGCTGCTGAATTCGTTCATAGGTTCAATGGCTTAGCGGCCGAACATCGTGTCGTTTTTATCATCACGCGTCTGATCTTCCAATGGAAATTCTTTGCGCATGGGGAAGAACGTAATGTCTTCCATGTTGAGAATGCGGATAAGGTTCGGGTGACCGATAAAATTCACGCCGAAGAAATCGTATTCCTGGCGTTCCATCCAATTGGCGCATTCGAAAATGTCAGAGGCCGTTGGAATTTCCAGTTTCTGGTCGGGGATGAACGTCTTGATGCGGATGCGGTGGTTGGCCGGCATGTTGTGAAACTGGTACATCACCGCGAATTCGTTTCCGTGATTTTCGGGATAATGCAGCACGCACATCGTGGTGAGAAAATGATAATTCAGCGATGGTTCTTCTTTCACGTACTGGAGCACATCGTGAATAATTTCTTTTTCGACAATGAACACCGGGAAATCGTATTCACACGAAGAGGAAACAATTCCTGTTGTGAATTTTTCTTTCAGCAAATGCAGCACCTGGTCGTGCAGGGCCTGAGTTTTTTCTTCTGTGAGAACTGCCATAAGCTGTGCTTATTCGATTCCGTATTTGTTCATTAACTCTTTGTATTCCTGAGAATTTCTTCTGCGGAATGACTCGTGTCCTACGAGGTCCTGCACGCGCATTAGTCCGTCAATAATTTGTTCAGGACGCGGAGGACAACCGGGAACGTAAACGTCGACAGGAATAATCCGGTCGATTCCCTGCAGTACGCTGTAAGTATCAAATATTCCGCCGCTGCTTGCGCATGCGCCCACGCTCAATACCCAGCGTGGCTCAGCCATTTGTTCATATACCTGGCGCAATACCGGGCCCATTTTTTTCGCGATGGTTCCCATCACCATGAGCAGATCGGCCTGGCGCGGAGAAAAACTCAGTCGCTCGGAACCGAAACGGCCGAGATCGTAGTGCGAAGCCATGGTGGCCATGAATTCGATACCGCAGCATGATGTTGCAAAAGGTAATGGCCAGATTGAATTTTTGCGTGCGAGTCCAACGGCTTTCTCCATAGACGTGAGAAAAAATCCGGGACCTTCGAGGCCGGCCGGAGCCTGTGCCATCTGCATTTTTGTTCTTGCGATTTCCGACATCTTAATTTCCTCCTTTTACAATTAATCTTCCCACTTAAGTGCTCCTCTTTTGATGATGTAATAGAATCCGACCATGAGGAACGCCATGAACGAAATCATCTCTATAAATCCTACAATTCCGAGGCCAGTTAATGGTCCGGCTCCATCCGGATCGCGGAAATTCACCGCCCAGGGATACATGAAAATAACTTCAACGTCGAACAGTACGAAGAGAATTGCAACCAGGAAATACTTCACTGAAAACGGAACGCGGGCGTTGCCCTGAACATCGATTCCGCACTCGAACGACTCGAGTTTCTTTTTGGTGTCGCGTTTTGGCCCCAATCTGTGTGTAGCAAACATGGTTGTTCCTACAAATCCGGCTGCGACGATAATCGTGTAAACGATTGGAAGATAATCCTGTGCTGAATTGGTCATAGATGCTATCTAAAAATTCAAATGCCCGAATTAGTCGGAAAACAGCAGTTTTGAGCCTTTTAAGGGCGCGGTAAAAATAGGCATTATTCCAGAGAAAAGGGTGGATTTCGGGTGGATTAAATCGTCGATGATTTGGGAGGTTTGATGGGAGAGATTGCGGGAAAAAATAGCCGCCATTCGACAAGCTCATGGCAGGCGCCGCCGCGAAGGGCGCAAAGGAAAGCGCAAAGATTGGTGTGCGAGGAGGCAAAGGGCACAAAGAATCGCTGCGCGATTTCGTAGCTTAATAGGAACTCGGGCCCTGCACTGCGCTTAGGACGCAAACAAAAATCCTTTTTATCCACTCAATCCGCAAAATCCGCGCTCCTATTAAGTTATGCAATCACGAAGCGCGCATTCGTGTACCATTGAGCCCGCTATCCCTGCAAGGCCCAGATGATCCGGCCACCCATCGAGAGATAACCGACCCGATCGTTTTTCTGGATACGGATGACGATGCCGCTTTCCTGGACCACATCGTATTCGGCCGGTAGAATTTCTTTGCCGGCCATGGAGTAAAGGCCGTACGCGGCATTGAGCTGAACGGTTGCAAGCCCATCGGTAAAAGGTGACATGGTTGTAAAGGTGGGCTCAACGAGGAGTCGACCGGAAAAATTGATGAGGCCCCACTTGTTGCCAGATTCTACTACCGCAGCGCCGTGGTAAAAAGGTAATCCAGTGTCAAACTGCAGACGGGAGAGCCGGTGTCCGTAACGGGTGTAATACGAACATTGTGTTTTATCGCGTACGATGGTTTTGTTTTCTGAAAAAACGGTTGCGCCGTATTTTCCCTTGAGGCTGAACCGGATTCTGCCGGTGGTGTCGATGAAACCCGACTCCGACCGTGAGCTAACCACGTACGCAAGTCCATCGCCGAATTGCGCAGCCGCACGGAACTGTGGTGTGATGCGGTACTTTCCGTCAACACCAACGTATCCCCACTGGCTTTCCACGGAAACGGGACAAAGTCTATTGGTAAACTCACCGATTTTCTCGAAAGTGGGAATGGAAAGTACCACGCCGTTGGTGTCTACAATTCCCCAGCGAAGGTTGGCCTGGCAGGCAATGCGTCCTTCGCCAATGTCTTTGAAACGGGTGTAGCGTGGTGTAATAACTATTCCTCCGGTCGGAGACATCAATCCGAGCGCGCCGTCTTTTTTGAACGAATACATTGCGGTATTTCCAATGCGTTCGATGAGCTGGTACGTTGCTTTGACAATCACGTCTCCTTCCCGGTCGATCAATCCGTAACCGACACGTGAGCGTACGGGCGCTGTATTGCGTATGAATGCACCTGCGGCAACGTGCGTGCACGGAATGACCAGTTGCCCGGAAGTATTGATGTATCCCCAATACAGCGAAAGTTTCACCGCGCAAAGTCCGGTGGAGAATTTACTCATGGCGTCGTACGTTGGCGCAAGAATTTCTGCTCCGGTTGAATCAACGAGTCCCCATTTCCGACCAGTGCGCACAGCGGCATATCCTTCGGAGAATGGCATGATCTCGGTGTATTTTTCTTCGGTCACCAGCTGTCCGTTTTTGGTGCAGATCCCCCATTTGCCGGCAGAGGTTACTGCGATCAATCCGTGACCGAGCAGGATAACTTTTTTGTACTGCACCGGGACTACAATATTGCCAAGTGTATCGATGCAACCCGTGCGCGGCCCGTTCATCTGCGTTTTCACCATCATGGATCCGCCGGAGTAAACGTATGTGAGCATGTCGAAAGAAAATGGAATGAGTTGTTTGCCTGTGCTATCGATCATTCCCCATTTCTTATCGAGACGAACGCGGCAAGTACCCTCTATGCAGGTCTGCGCTGAAGTGTATTGCGCGGCAATAACCACTTTGCCGTTCCTGTCGAGGTATCCCCATTTTCCGCCGGTGTGCGACACAGGAAAAAACTGCGCATTTTTTGATTCGTAAAATGAGCGGAAAGGTCCGTTGTTTACAATGTTGTTTTGCATGGCAAACG
>DATHKF010000260.1:0-9343 GCA_035489505.1 Bacteroidia bacterium
TTCATGCCGGGCTTGTTCTTGCCAGACTGGCCGGGTTTGCCGCTGCCGGGTTTCTTGCACTTGCCACCTTTGCAATCTTTCGGTTCGCCTTTGTTCGCCTGGTTCATCTGCATCATCATTTGCTCCAGCGATTCGTTGAGCATGAGTGCAAGTGTGTTGATGGATGTCATGGCACGCTGCTGTCCGTTCTGCGCTTCGCCGGGTTGGCGTTCTGCAAGTCCGCGGATAGCACGGTCCATGTTGAAGTTGATGTTCGTGACTTCTTTGTTGACCAAAGGCGAAATCTGCGGATTGCGTTTGCTCAGTGCAAGAAGAGAGTCTTCGATCATGCGGGCGTCATCGCGCAGGCGGTTCTGCTCGCGGGCGAGGGAAGGATACTGCGGATCGCTGGTGCCGATGGTGCGCACTTTCATCATGAGCGCTTCCTGGTCGAAGGAAAGCTGCAGGAGATTATCGAGAAGCAGGCGGATAGTTTGCATGTCTTCTGCATTTTCCTGCTTGTCGAGATTCGATTGCGTTTCTTTCAGGTTCTTCGAAAGCTGCTCCATTTTATCTGAGGCGCCCTTCTGCGATTCCGAACCTTTCTTACTGTCGCCATTCTTCATCTCCTCGCTGGCATCGCGCTGTTCCTGCTGGATCTCCATTTCCTGGATATCCGTATTCGGGAATTCATGCGGCGATTCGAGCTTCTGATTGATGGAGTCGATTTTGTCCAGCTGGTTGCGGAGCTCGTTGAACTGCTTGTTCAGGCTGTCCTGCTGCGCTTTGATGTCTTCTTTTTCTTTCTTGCTCAGGTTCTTGTCTTCTGAACGACTGGCAAGGGAATCCTGTTGTTTCTGCAACGTGTCAAGCTGCTTGATGGCCTCGTCGAGTTTGTCGCGGAACTGAAGCTCACGGAACAATTCGAGTGTACGGTCGAGATCTTTTTCGGAGTTTTTATTCTCCTGTTTCATTTCCTCGAGCTGCTTCTGCGTCTTGTCTTTCTGCGGATTTTTCATCAGCTCTTCCATCTGCTTGATCATCCGTTTCATTTCCTCGGTAGAGAGCTGGTTGAAGAGATTATTCATCTCCTCCTGGTCTTCCTGTGCCTGCGGATCGTTTTGCTGAAATTCCTGCTGCTGCTGAATGTTCTGCGCGTTCTTCTGCTTGAGCATATCGATGCGCTGCTGCAGGGCGGCCTGCTTCATCTTGAGGTTCTCCAGCTTCTGACGCTCTTCCCAGCCAATGTTCTTTTTCTCGAGAACATCCTTGTGCAGCTTTTCGATATCCTCCTGGAGCAGTTTCGATTCTTCAATCGCCGCTTCGAGTTCTTCTTCGATTTTCGCGTTGGTGGAATCGTTCATGTTCGCAAGGTCCTTTTTGGTTGGTGCTTTATACACCATGCGTTGCGAACGTGTGGACTTAGCGCCATGCACACCATCGTTGTCCCAGACTTCGAAATAGTATTCGATCTCATCACCGGTTTCTACGCCGAGTGCGGAAAGGTCCCAGTAATAATAAAACTGGTCACGAACGAGGTTTGTTCTTACCGGCACATTCACCGATTGTGTGGTGGCTTCAATCTCATTGCCCAGGGAATCTTTTTTGTTCAACGGGCGATACGAAAATTGCATGCGGGTGAAGCCGTAATCGTCGCGCACTTCGCCGGTGAAATAGAGGCGGAGTTTGGACAATGAGTCTGCGCGTTCATCGACGCTGATGGCAGGATACAAATCCGGAACAACGCTGATGGTGTAATCAATGGAGTCTTTTCCCTTGAGAAACTGGTTCGAGGTGTGGAGCGAGTATTTTTCGCTTTCCATCAAACGTTTGGTGAATGAGAAGCGGTCTTCGCCATCTGCGCGGAGGTTGTACACCGAATCGGCAAACGCCATGGTAAAGCCGGTTGTAGAGCGCGTGGAGAATTTCCAGTTGATGGTTGTTCCAGCAGGAACTACCAGGTCGCCGGTGTTGCGGACAGTTTCATTTTTCTTTCCGGTGTAAGCCGGGTAGCGCAGTTCGGCGTCGAAGTTGAGCACGATCGGATTCGGGATTACGCTGAGGACATATTCCTTCGAGGTAAATCCATCAGCGAAAAAGCGGAACCGTTTTTCTTTCTGAACGTTGCGGAAAATGTAATTGAAGTCGATGGTGCCTTCCTTGTTCATGGCGTATTCGTTGCCATCGACAAGTAGTTTTACGGCGCCCGGAATTTCGAGTCCGCTTAGTTTCACATTGAGTGTAAAGTCTTCATTTTCAACAGCCTCAAGCTTGCTCTCGATGTTGAACGTAAACGGTGCCTGTTCTTCGAAATACTCCGAGTGATTGACCAGGCGGTTGGTACTTTCCGTAAGCAGGCTTGCGTTGGTGAAGATGATCACCGCGATAGCGAGCAGCGGAAGCAAAGCCCACTTAACGTAGCGCCGGTTTTGCTTGAGATCGATTGCAGCAGAAAACGGAACCGGGCGAAGTTCTTTGATCTTCTGATTGATGCTTGCTTCAACGAGTTCGCGGCTTGCGCCGGTGCCTGAACCTGTTTTCTGAAGCTGAAGAACGTTGAGTAGTTTATCCTGCACATTGGCAAAATGCTGTCCAATGATTGCAGCTGCCTGTTCGTGCGAAATGACTTTCCCAATGCGGTTGATGCGTGTGAGTGGCAAAACGATGAAGCGGCCAAGTACATACGCTGTGGCGCCAATGAACGACCAGAAGAGAATTGTTCTTACGAGTGGTTCGAAGTGCGCGAAGTATTCGAGAAGTGAAATTGCCAGATAGCCGGAAACGACAATCGCTACCGTGTACAATAAACCACGAATGAGTTGGTTTTTGTAATACTTGCGAATGAACTCATCGAGCTTACTGATGAGTGTGTGATATACGCCGCTGTTCTCCATGTGCTTGTCTAGCAAATTTACCACTAAATAACGCTCTTCCCAAGGGATTGATACGCGTTTGAGGGGGAATAGTTTGTTAAAAGATGCGAGAGGCGCGCGCATTCCATACGGGTGGATGTGCTGACTTCGACTCCGCTCAGTCTGACAAAAAATGATGTGCTAATCTGCTGATGCGCGTGAAATACCAACGCGCCGTTTAAGAGAACGAGAGAAATATCAGGAGCGAAGAGATAATTTATCAGCGAGATTTACGTTAGCAAAGAAACGGCCCTGATGATACGCACGCTGATACTTTCCGGTTTATTCGCATTCTCGCTTTCATTTGCGGGGTGCCAGAGTCATTGCAAGAAAATGCAAAAGACGAACCAGAAACTGATTGGTGGAAATCATGATTTTGGGAAGAAGAAAGAGGCGAAGAAGTATAGGAGGATGAATAGGAGATAGCAGGAGGCAGGGGAGCAGGGAGGCAGGAAGCAGGAAGCAGGAAGCAAAAAAGTAGGCAGTATGCAGTGGAACAGGGCGCAGTAGGGAGTCAAAAAAAGTAGGCGAGTCGGCGAGTCGAAGAAAGTAGGGAGTAGGCTAGACGCGAATGCCTACAACGAGAACATCGTCTACCTGTTCGAGAGAGCCGCGCCATTCGCTGAAAAAATCAGAGAGTTCTTTTTCCTGTGAAAGGGCGTTTTCAGAGACCTGGATTTCCAGTAGTTTGCGTAGGCCGGATGTCTTGAGTTTTTTTCCTTTTTCGCCACCGAATTGATCCGCGAAACCATCTGTAAACAGGTAAATCTGCGCTCCGCTTGTCAATGGAATTACATGCGATACAAAAACCTGGTCATCGGCTGCTGGTCCGCCAATGGGCGATTTGGTTGGAGGATATTCCTGCATGGCACCCGAAGAAGAGCGGATCCACAACGGACGATTAGCCCCCGCGTACACCAGTTCGTTTGTCTCGCGGTTGAAACGGCACAGGCAAATATCCATTCCGTCGTTCGTTTGCATTTCACCGGAGCCTTGTCTCAACGCGCGTTTGATTCCGTCGCTCAGGCGGGAAAGTATTTCAGACGGTTCGTTTGTTTCTCGTGAAACATCGTTGAGGATTTCCATTCCGAGCATGCTCATGAATGCGCCGGGAACTCCGTGGCCGGTACAGTCGGCTGCAGCGACAAAAACATATTGCTGTTTCTCATTGAGCCACCAGAAATCGCCGCTGACAATTGCTTTGGGCATGTACAACACAAACGATTCGGGAAAATATTCGCGCAATGCATTCTGCGGTGGAAGAATCGCCTGTTGGATCCGCTGGGCGTAGTTGATACTGTCGGTAATTTCTTTTTTCTGCTCTTCGATCTGTGCGTTTTTCGCGGCGAGCGCCTTGTTCGATCGTTGCTTCACAACAATGGTCACGCCAAGACCGGCAGCACCGATCAGGAGGATAATTACAATTCCCCAGATGGATTTGCGAAATGATTCTTCTTCGATTGCCTTCAGCGAAGCATCCTGGCGCAAGAGCTGATTTTCTTTTTCCTTCTGGTCAACGTCATACCGCGTTTGCATTTCAACCAGGAGCTGCGACGATTCCTGCGCGTTGATCGAGTCTTTCAGCTCTGCGAATTTTTCGAGATGGAAATGCGCATTCACAAAATCCTTTTCCAGTTTGTATGCGGCGGACAGCTTTTCGTTGCCCAGCTTCATCGCAGAGAGGTCGCCGACTGTTTCCGCAATGAAAAGTCCGCGTTTCATTAATTCAAATCCTTCTGCTTTCTCGCCCCAGGTGTACCTGGCCGAACCCCAGCTGATCATGTTTTCCGCCATGGCGAGCGAGTCGGGTATCGCAGCGAAACGGTCATTCGCTTCTTTGTAATGCACGGATGCTTTCTCCTTATCTCCCAATAAGAAATAGCATTCCGCAATATTGCTGTGACATAAAGCTGCGCCTTCAAGTCCGTCGAGCGACTGCGTCCGGATCTCGAGTCCTTTCTGAAAATAAACAAGCGCGGCTTCGTAATTTTTTTCTTCGAATTCGAGTGCGCCCAGGTTATTCCATAAGCTTCCAAGCGTGTTATTATTCTCAGCCCGTTCAGCGAACGGAATCGCTTTGTTGTAATGTGTTTTCGCTTCGGCCAGTTTGTTTTGTTCGTAATAAATATTGCCGATGTTCATGTACGCCTGCGAAGTAATGTTCGGGTCATTATTTTTCTCCGATCCTTCGGCCGCCTTGAGGTACCAGGGCAAAGCTTTCTCGTAAAGTCCCTGGATGTAGTAGGTGTTCCCGACGTTTATGCAGAGGGAATAATAGCTTTTTGTCAGCTTCGCTACTTCGTAAATCTGCATCGCCGAATCGTACAGCACACGTGCACTGTCAAACAGCCCGCGGCCTTCAATCATTCGTGCGCGCCTGATGTAGAAACCTGCGGCGCCACGGGGAAAATTAATCTTCAGAGAAAGATCGCGCCCCTTGTTGAAATACTCCATAGACTTCGCGGAATTGAACAAACTCCATTCCTGTGCTATGGAATAATAAAAGAAAACACGGTTACTGTCTTCCTTTTCCTGGGCTGCGCGGGTTTCCAGCGAATCTATTTTGCGTTGATTCTGTGCGGGCAAAAGAAAAACCGCCAGGAGCAGAAGAATACAGAATGACCAACGTGGAGCAGAATTCGCAAGGTGATATTTCACCATGAAAAACTATTAATAATTCTTCAGCTTTCCAAAAACACCCAGGGGAAGTACACCGCCGTGTTTGGCTTTGAGAAAGAGCTCGCCGATTTCCAGTTTGCTTTTGCTCTCGCGGAAAAGATTCTGGAGGATCATGGCGGAGAAGCCGAGTGAGTATGCGTTGAGAATGAGAAAGTGTTCTTTTTCATCGAGGATGTCGAGAACGGCTTTCACCATTTCATTGATGTTCTCTTCGAGTTTCCACTTCTCGCCATTGGGCCCGTGGCCATACGCCGGCGGGTCGAGAATGATTCCATTGTATTTATTTCCGCGGCGCTGTTCTTTCTTCACAAACTTCAATGCATCGTCGACCATCCACCGGATGTTATCGAGCTGTGAATGCTGCATGTTTTCATTGGCCCAGCTAACAACCTGTTTGATGGAGTCGACATGTGTTACATCGGCACCTGATGCACGCGCGGCGAGTGTTGCCCCACCTGTATACGCGAAGAGATTCAGAAACTTCGGCTTCGGGGTTTTCATCTCCTGCAACGAGGAGTAGATGTAATCCCAATTCGCAGCCTGCTCGGGAAATACGCCAACGTGCTTGAATGCGGTTAGCCCCAGACGGAAAACAATTTCTTTTCCCCCCGGAAGTGCATAGCGGATGTTCCAGCGATCAACGGCATCGCGTTTTAGTTTTTCCCATTCGCCGGAAGAACTGCCTTTGGGAACGAAACGAAGATGTGCCTGCTTTTCCCATTCTTTGACATTGAGCACAGGATCCCACACGGCCTGCGGTTCAGGACGAATGGTGATGTACTTCCCGAAACGTTCGAGCTTTTCGAAGTTGCCGGAGTCGAGGAGCTCGTAGTCTTTCCAGTGCGTGGGTGAAAGGAGGATCATGGTGTAAAGATAACAGTGCACGGTACGCAGTACGCAGTGCGCAGTATATTATCTTTGCAGTCCAATGGAAAACCGAAAAGTACGCGTACGATTTGCGCCTAGCCCGACTGGTCCGCTGCACATGGGCGGAGTGCGGACTGCCTTATACAATTACCTGTTTGCGAAAAAGCACGGCGGAGATTTTATTCTGCGCATTGAAGATACCGACCAGGACCGCTTTGTTCCGGGAGCGGAAGAATACATTATCGAGGCGCTGAAGTGGTGCGGCATCGAGCCCAACGAAGGTGTTGGATTTGGCGATGGTCCGTGTGCGCCGTACAAGCAAAGCGTGCGCAAAGAGCAAGGTGTTTACGCACAGTATGCGAAGCAGCTCATTGACGCCGGTCATGCGTATTACGCGTTTGATGCGAAGGAAGAACTCGATGAGCAGCGTTCGCGTTACGAGAAAATGGGAAAAACATTTTCGTACAATGCCGTGAGCCGGCAGGAACTGAAAAACTCGCTCGCGCTTTCTGAAGATGAAGTAAAACGGCGCATTGATGCCGGCGAAACATACGTTGTGCGTGCGAAGATGCCGCGCAATGAAGAAATCCGTTTTCATGACCTGATCCGCGGATGGGTGGTTGTGCATTCATCGCAGCTCGATGATAAAGTTCTGTTCAAGAGTGATGGAATGCCAACGTATCACCTGGCGAATATCGTGGATGATTACATGATGAAAATTACGCACGTGATCCGCGGGGAAGAGTGGCTGCCATCGGCGCCGTTGCACGTGCTTCTCTACCGTTTTCTCGGTTGGGAAGATGTGATGCCGCAGTTCTCGCATTTGCCGTTGTTGCTGCGTCCGGATGGAAACGGAAAACTCAGCAAGCGCGATGGAGACCGATTGGGATTCCCGGTGTTTCCATTGAGTGGTAATTTGGGTGGCGAGTCGTTCACCGGTTATCGCGAGAGCGGATATTTCCCGGAAGCGTTTATCAATATGCTTGCGTTGCTTGGGTGGCACAGCAGCGGGAATAAGGAATTGTTTACGAAGGACGAATTGATCGAAGAGTTTTCGCTGGAGCGTGTGAGTAAGTCGGGAGCGAAGTTTGATGCGGAGAAGACGAAGTGGTTTAACCAGCAGTATTTGCGGACGAGGAGTGATGGGGAGCTTGCGGAACTGTTGAAGAAAGTTCCTGGTTTTGAGTTTCAGGTGGAGAACGATTTCCTGACCGAGGTGTGCCGACTCATGAAAGAAAAAGTTTCGTTCGTGCACGAAATTGCTGAACAGGGAAAATTCTTCTTCGAAGATCCGACAACGTACGATGATGCGGTGATCAAGAAGCGGTGGAATGAAGAGAGTAAGAAATTTATTGCGGCGGCGAAAGATGCATTTGCGGGAATGTCTACATGGAACGCTGCGGATTGTGAAGCAACATTTAAGCAAACTGCAGAAGCAACGGGAACAAACCCGGGAAGTGTGATGCAGCTGTTTCGTGTGTGCGTGAGCGGTGCGGGCGGTGGGCCGGTTTTGTTTGAGATGGTGGCGCTGCTTGGACAGGAGACTGTTTTGAGAAGGATGGATAAAGCTTTAAGTTCGATAAATTAATTTGCTGATGTGCAAATGCGCGCAAAAAATCAGCCCGCCGCTCAATGGGAATAATTAACGTTAACGGAATACGGATCTACGCGTACCACGGATGTTTGCCTGAAGAAGGAAAGATCGGTGGTGAGTACGTTGTGGATGTAACGATCACCGGGGATTTTTCGAAAGCGGAATCTTCAGATGAATTGGCGGACACCGTAGATTACTGCGTGGTGTACGAAACGGTGAAACGTGAAATGGCGATACGCAGTAAGCTCATTGAACACGTAGCGAAAAGAATTCTTGACGGGCTGCGAAAAGATTATCCTGCTGTAGAAAAATTCGACGTGCAAGTGACGAAGATCAATCCTCCGATGGGTGGCGCGGTTGATCACGTGAGCGTAATTGTTGCCGGCTAAAAAAATCCCCTATGAAACAATTGCTATTCGCAGCGTTGATTTTTCTGTCGATGCAAAACGTATTTGCGCAACCGTGTTATCCCGGGCGCTTTACACAAACCCCGCTTTTTGACAGTACGGATATCCGCAAGGATTCCAACATCGTATACGCCACCACGAAAAATTATTTCTCCGGCGCGATGCAGAATCTCCTGATGGACGTGTATTACCCGGACGCAGGTGTGGATACCATGCAGGCGCGCCCGTTCATCCTGCTCATACACGGCGGCGCATTTCTCGCAGGGAACAGGCAGGAAATGGCGTACGAGTGCATGGAATATGCGCGGCGCGGATTTGTAGCTGCAACGATTGAATACAGGCTTGGATGGAATTGCGCAGCGACTGATCTCATTGGCGTGTGCATATTCTGCCAGGGAAACAATCTCGATCTGAAAACGGCAACATACGCTGCTGCGCAGGATGCGCGCGCTGCATTGCGTTACATAACCGTCAACAGCTCTTCGTGGAACGCCGATCCAAACTGGTTGTTCATTGGCGGAGAAAGTGCAGGGGCTATTACTTCGTATCACGCTACATTCTGGGACCAAAACGAAGCCAATGCATTTTGCCCGTGGGCGGTGAATGCCGTTGGCACGTTGGACACCGCAGGCAATGCACTTCCAACGAACTGGTCGGTGAAAGGATTGATCGATCATTGCGGGGCCATTGCGGATGACAGCTCGCTGATGAACAATGGAAACATTCCGGTGATCAGTTTTCATGACCAGCTCGATTGCACAGTCCCTTACGCCAACGGACAAGTGATCAGTTGTCTTTGCCAGCCGTTTTATTACGCGAAAGGTTCGCAGATTGTAAACTCCACGCTTGCTGCGCAGGGAACATGTACGGAGCTGAACACAGTGCTCAACAGCGCCAATCATTGT